>JBDGSE010000022.1:0-13138 GCA_042217695.1 Candidatus Nanohaloarchaea archaeon
CTGTTGAAAACTGGGTTCTGCTGGTTTAATAACTTAATGATTTAGATGTAGATGATGGCGAATCCCGCGACCTCGCCCAGGATGGATATCAGCACCAGCCACTGGTAAAGCCTGTAGCTGGCCTCCAGATGTTCACTGGCCGATTCTATGGAGTTCAAGGCCTCTTTTGCAGCGCTAAACGACTCTGCTGCCTCCCTGAAGTGGTTGTAGATGTTCACCTGCTCGTAGGTGTCCAGGCTCTGTATCGCCTGCAGGCTCTGGTTGAAACCGCTGGAGGACATCTTTGCCTCTGCCGTTGAAAGCTTTTCCTCCGCCCTGTTGACATCGCTCATAGCGTCCTGGAACACGAAAACAGAGTGGACCGCGACCACAAGTAAAGCGGTGGAGGCCACGATCATGACTTTTCCCAGTTCGCGTTTGTCGACACGGTACCTTTCCGGGACGTGTTCTATCCATTCTACAGGGTTCACAACAGGAACTGGGGTCTCCCTGTTTAAATTGGTTCAATACTCCTTCAGGTCGATGCCGTATACGCGGTGCCACTCGGCGCAGGTCTTACCCTCGACCATCGCCTTCGGGGCCCACCGCGTCCCGATCGATTCGTTATTGATGGCCCCTATCTTTGCACCGATATGGTTGCACTCCCGGGTGATGTTCCCAAGGGCCTCGCACTCCTGTCTGTCAACGTATTCATAGCTCTCGACCCTGAATCCGCGGCATTCATCGAGCACCAGGCCGTGACACCTGACATGTTTCGTGTAGCAGGTACCCTGGGCCTCGAACATCGGTATACCTACCAGTACAGGTGCGAGCAACGCCGCGACGACCAGGCCTGCAACGGTAAGAGTTCTGCGGGAGTAAAAATCCATGATTAGTCCTGCAAAAGTTTTCTATCCGGCAGTTTAATTATCTTCGGGGGGATAACCGGTTTAAATCTAAACCCGAAATCCGGTCCCATGGGAATAAAACTGTGGATGGTTTTCGAAGCGCTCTCCCCGCAGGAGGAGGGACTTGAAGAAACCCTGGACGACCACATGGAAAAGCTCCGTTCCGAGGAAGGGGTCGATATACTCTCCGTGGAGGAGGATGAGGTCACCGAGATGGAGGACCCTCACCCCGAACTGGATGTCGGATATTCGAAGGTAGTGGAGGTCGACCTGGAAGTGGAGAACCTGTCGAAAGCAGTCAACCTGACGCTCAACTACGGGCCCACATATGTACAGGTGGAGGGTCCGGAGAACATCGAGGTCGACCTGAAAGACGCGCAGAACGCGCTGCAGAAAGTGGCGACCACGATGCACCAGTACGCACAACAGGGACCGGGCGGAGTATTAATATCAAAAGCTTCCCAAGAATAACGCGAGGAAAAATGAAAAAGCTTGTACTGGCCGCCTCCCTGCTGGTACTTCTGGGCACGGTTTCAGCCACAACTATCGCCGAGGAAGAGGTGCGGATAGAGCTCTCCGATCCAAGTATAGATGTAGAGTTCCAGGTGAAGCAGCTCACATCCACTGATTTCACGTACGTGACCAATTACCCGGTGTTCAACCTGGAAGGCACTCTGAACGGCGAACCAGTAAACTGTAAGGTGGAGCGTCTGACTATAGGCTCCAACATAAGGTGTGATGTCAACATGACCCGGTCATTCAACGTGACGCTGCGGTTCGAGACAGATGGGCTTACCTCCTCGGTACAGGACGTCAGAGTCTTCAGGTACTCGGAGTCCATCTACCGGCCGACCAACAACTACACGCTGAAGGTGGTGCTGCCGAAGGGCGGAGTCATCGTGAACGAGGAGAACATCACGCAACCCGCCATCAGTCCGGCAGGGATGACAGGCAGTGACGGACAGCAGATATTCGTGAAATGGGAGACCGATCCTTCCCTGGGAGAGACGTTGAGCTACCAGTTCTACTACGAGCAGGTTTCCAACGGGAGGAACTACCTTCGAGCGGTCTACGGTGTTCTTCTGGCGCTGGCCCTGGCGGGCGGCAGCTACCTCCTCTACAGCAGGTTATTCAGGGAGGACCTGGAAGATCTCTACTCGGAGCTCTCCGGGGATGAGAAAGAGGTACTCGAGATACTTATAGAGAACGATGGAGAGATGCTGCAGAAGGACGTTGTGAACGAGTCCGGTTACTCCAAGGCCAAGGTCTCCGGCATCGTCTCCAGCCTTGTTGAGAAAGATATAGTGGCGAAACAGAAGGAGGGACGGAGCAATAAACTTGCCATCTCCAAGCGGTACAGGTTCTAGTCAGTTGCTGAAAGCGATGGTGAACCACTGCACGTTTCCACGGTAGCTGTGCCTGCAGATCGCGCGGACATCTGCGGCGTTCTCCACTTTCTCCGACACGTTCACGTTGATTTCCCGCGGAGAGAAGCAGTCCACAGTGCCGTTAAACGTTTTATTCTGCATTATACGGTCTTCGACCCTGTTGTAGTATTTCTGCTCGTCTTTCATGGTGAAGCTGGCCGTGGCAACACCAGCCACCAGGCCGATAACCGCTACAACCGCCATCGTCCTGTAAAGTTCCATTTCTATCCGCTCGCGTTCACATCGATGTATTGCTCGATTTTTGACCGGTAATGGTAGCCGCGGAGGACATGTTTGCCGTTCACAACAAGTGTCGGCACATCTGTAACGTTGTACTGTTCCTCGAGTATCTCTATCATGCCGTCCTCCATCTGAGTGGGAATGGTGAAGACGAGTAGCCTGTCCTCGTACTTCTCCTTCAGGTAGTCAAGCTGCTGTCCCTGACGGGCGCATGCAGGGCAGCCCTTCTTGTCCAGGGTGTTGGTGAAGAAGAGGATCGTGGAGGCGTTGTAACCACATTCCTGTCTCAGATCCTGGGCGAACATCCAGTACCGGATGCCAGAAAGTATGTAGCGATGTTTTATCTCCCGGAACGTTTCTCTGCGGAAGAAGCTGCTGTCCTCGTATTTCTGGAGACTGCCCAGCCGGGAGTTGTACTCCCTGATTATGTTTGTCAGCCCCGCCTTCATGGGTGCGCAGGACTTCACATCGCTGGACTGTAAATAGTTCAGCTGAAGCTGCTGGCTCTCCAGCTCGGCAAGGTTATCTCTTCTGCTCTCGGTGAGGGCGTCCGCCCTGACGCCATCGACGAAGTTGCTGACGAAGACCCCGAGAAGGAACACGAGAACGGTCAGGAGAGCTGCAAACGCGTAACGGTATCTCTGCACTTCTTCCATCTTTATCTTGCCCTGTATATACTGTAGTTACAATATGACCCGTTGAGTTCAAAAACGTTGGTGTAATTGGCCTCGAGAGTTTTCTCAAGCTGGTCTATCTCGGCGCGACAGTCCGTGTTACCGGGCGTACAGTACCAGGCACAGCTGTTTATGGAGAAGTAATCCGCCTTCTGTCTGGCCTTCTCAAAGGAGTCTTCGAGAGTCGCCGGTGGCAGCGGGAAGTACTTTATATCGCCGTATGCCATTATAGTGGGGTCGTTGGCCGCCACCACGCCGGTCAGATTGGAGTGTGCCCTGTAGTACTCTGCGGCGTTCGTGTTGATGTTCTGTCCCCAGGCCGGCAGGAACGAGGCCAGCATCAGGACTGCCGAGGCCAGAACAACGATTTTGACCGCCCTTGAGGCATGGAAACCTCTGTCCGAGAGTTCCTCAAAGATGGACTCGAATCCGCGGGCCCCGAAAAGGGCGAGCAGTGGAAGGAAAAGCAGCGCGAACCGCGCCTCCTTGTGTGGGAAGACTGTGAAGAACGCGTAGGAGAACATCAGACCGGAGAGAAAGACGTAGCGGTTCCTCTCCCTTTGCCTGAAAACGGCGTACAGACCGAGCGGGAACGCCAGGAGCAGCGGACTGGATTTCAGGGTGTGGAACACGTAGTAGAGGCCGAACATGTAGGTGTTCGCCGTGGCGGCCGGGATGGCAACTCCACGGATGAAGGGTTTCAGCATGCTTCCGTAGTAGTAATGCATCGCCAAGAGGTATGGTGCCGCCACCGCGAAGAACGCAGCCGTATAGACCGCGGCGTTCTCCACCATAGTGCTCCAGTCATCCCGGTAACTGTAGGCGACGTATGCAACGGCAGCAGGCCCCACTACCGCGGCAGGGAACCTCATCAGGAACGCCAGGCCTCCCAGTGCACCCCCCGCCATGTAGTTCTCCTTCTCCACTAGGTACAGGGATGCGAACAGAAGCATTGATGCCGGTAGACCGGTCAGCAGCATGTTGCTGTACCAGAAGTAGAGTGAACTGGAGAGCAAAAGTGTCACGGTCGTGACCGCCTCTCTTTTCGTGTAGAGGTCTCTCACCATGAAGTAGACGGCGCCGGCACCTGTAAACGAGAAGGCAAGGGCCAGAAGACGGGTGAAACCGATGGAGGGCATCCCGATCTTCCAGAGGGCTCCCGCAACCACCGGCAGGAGGGGTGGACGGAAGACCTCCCAGAGCCCTGTACTTCCGCCAGTGAACAGGTACTTACCCATGCCGACGTATATGGCGCTGTCCCATATCAGAGGTTTCTGCCACACCTTCAGCATCAGAACAAGCTGCAAAGCCGCGAAAAACCCTGTTATCGCCAGGAACTTCCTGTTACGGCGTATCTTCTGGGTCAGCTCCATCTTTTACCACTCCATACCCTTCTTGCGTACTATATCCGTCACGACTTTTATCCAGATAGGGGTTATGATGTAGAAGTAGAAGAACAGGTATATAATGGGCGGTATCCTGCCGTACTCGAAGAGACCCTCCTCGGTGTGTTTCGCCGCAAGATATGCGGTAAATATCGAGATAAACGTCACGAATCCCAGCAGCATCAGGGAAACGAGTTTGGCGTCGAGCAGTGTCCAGTAAACCGCCTCTGCCAGGGCAGGGAAGCTCGTGGGGATGGCGATGTCAAGTGCGGCTGCGCCCACGGAGAACAGGCTCCGGGCAAAATTCACTATGGGTCTGCCGATGAAGTAGACAAGGAGGGAGAACCCCATCAGTGACAGCAGCATCTGTACGGCCTTGCTGGGGATGCCGAAGACCCCGAATTCGCCGTATTTCGGGTTCAGGAACATGTGCCGGTAATCCAGCATGGTTTCCAGCGTCCCGCGCTGCCACCTGTACCTCTGGTTGTAGAACTCCTTCAGGTTTCTCGGCGCCACGGTATATACCTCGCCGCTCCGGGAGTGTCCCAGGCGCAGGCCTTCCTCGTGCAGGCGGTAACATATCTCCTGGTCCTCAACCATCGACTCCGGGTCGAATCCACCGAGATCCTTTATCACCTCTGTCCTGTAGACGCTGAGAGGGCCTGGAGCTACCGGTATCGCGTCGAGAAGCCCGAGTATCTTTCTCAGAAATATGCTGACGATGTACTCGACCCTCTGTGCGCGCTGTAACAGTGTCTCCGGTTCGTGGACCTTCATCGCGGAGGCTATGCCGGCCATATCGTCCTCCAGTCCGGCGACGATGTTCTTCACCGAGTCCTCCTTCAGGCGTGCATCCGCATCGACCACCGCGAAAAGTTCTGTATCGACCTCTTCAAGCGCGGTGTTCATCGCCGCACCCTTGCCCTGGTTCTCCTGGTTGATGAGCTGTACCCTGTCGGTGTACTGTTCCACCACTTTCCGGGTATCATCCTCGCTGCCATCGTTGACCACTATTACCTCAAACTTGTCCTCGGGATAGTCCGCGTCGAGAACCGATTCTATGGTCATGCCTACGGTGTCTTCCTCGTTGTAGGCCGGTATTATCATCGTTATGGAGGGCCACTCCTCAGGGTACTCGATGTCGCGCTTCAGCTCGCCGCGCTCAAGGAAAACCAGCAGTAAAAGGAAGGAGATGTAGAACATTCCAATGTAGAGGACCCATACCGCGACGTCAAGCATAGGAATAGCTGGACGAAAAACAATAATATAAGCCGTGGTTCAGTCCTTTTTCTGGAACTCTCTGAGGAATACCGTGGCGTAGGAGCCCTTTGGCAGGTCGAACTTGACCCTCATCTTGTTCTTGGTCATGTTGAGCTCGTCTTCGTCGATCTCCAGTATCTCGAAGTTCCTGAAATCGGCGAACGCTCTCCTGTAGGATCCCTCGGACCGGAGCTCCGGGAAGTCCTGGAGCCTGAAATCTTCCTGTGAGACGCCCTCTTCCTCGATGTATTCCTCTATCAGGTTCTCCGGCCTGTTGTCCTTCAGCTCGGTCTTGTAGCCGACCAGAGGTATCTCGTACTCTTCCTCGTACCAACCTTCAGAAATGAGCTGTGAGAGAACGCGGTTGTAGATCCAGGACTGGTATGCGTGGATGAAAAGCTTCTGCAGGCCTTCAGGTAGCCGTTTGATGGCTCCCTGGTAGTCGCCTGGGTTCTTTGTCAGGTGGTACAGCAGCGTTTTCTCGTATCGGTTCTTCTCGGGGAATTTCTCCGCGGCACCCTCTACCTCGCGGGTCTCCCAGAGCTCTTCCCGCACCTTTCTTATGCTCTTGTACTCATCCTCGTAGGGCTTGGCTATGTAGGTCCAGACCGCTTCCTCGTAGTCTCCCTGGAGGATCAGCCTGCCGACCTGGTGGGTTATCGGCCTCGGAGACCCGAACCTCTGACCCCCGAAATAGTTGGGGAACTTGCCGTCGAGTTCATCCACGACCTTCAGCGCGCGGTTCCTTATCTCCTCCACAGGCAGTTCGAGGTCTCTTACAACTATCTCGAATCGATTGGCAGACAGGTCGCCGAGCCCTATGTAACCGTTCTCCCCGACCACCTCGAGGTCGAATTCGTCGGTGTATATCCCGCGGATATCCTCCGGGGTCACGCCCTGGACGGAGATGTACTGTTCCGTTATCGCACGTTTGTCCTTGTTACCCGCGTATCCGATCCTGTCGCGGGAGATATGCAGCATGTTGGACAGCTTGTTCACCGCATCCATGGTGGTCATGTTCTGCTTCCTGAGCTTCACCACCAGGTGGTCTCCCTCGCCCGTATCGTGGGACGCCAGTTCACGGACGATAAAATCGTTGACCTGTTCCTTTATGGCTCCTTCTATACCCAGCGTGGAGGTCTGGTACTCCCAGTCCATACTCGACAGCTTCGAAGCCATCTCGTCCATCGTCTGATTCATTTTACCAGTTCAAGTTCTCCTGTTATGCTATCGATTTTTGATTCCTTGGCCGGCCCGATGCCGAGGGCGGTTACAGTGCCCGGTTCTACCTCGGTCAGTCCCGCGTCCTCCACGAGGTATGCAGGCAGACCCTGACCTAAAGCTTTCTGGTAAAGCTGTCTAATATCGTTATCTCCGGTCTCGAGAACCACTTTTTTCGCGCCCTGGGTTTTCCATTCCTCTACTTCCCCCTCGTCTGCCTCCATGTAGGAGTTGAGAGAGGCGTGGCAAGCCTGCGAGATAAGTTTACCTTTCGACATCTCTGCGTTACCTTGAAGTACGATGGCTTGCTTATAAGCGGTCATAACACTACTCTTTGTATTCCGAGTTTAAGGGATTTCACCTTTTCCCCTACACCATTATTGCCCCCGGAGGTTTAATTACTTTTCGGTGACAACAAGAGAGTGTCGGGCTCCCGGGTCGGGAAACGGGATATGGGTCCGCAGGTTTCTGCCTTGAGATACCTGCCACAACTATTCTCCTGGAGGGAGATGGGTCCGCCCAGATTCGAACTGGGGATCTTCGCCTTACTCACTCGCCTCGCGTGTGAGTCAAAGCAACGCGGCTTTGCACGCGGTGCGGCTGTAAGGGCGACGTCATAACCAACTAGACCACGGACCCCTGCCGACAATATACCCGGTAGGAAGTAATTCTTAAAACAAGTCGGGTCAGATCTCTTTTCCGAGTACTGGGTCGTAAACATCCTCGCCCCTGGAGTAATAGGGGTAGCGAACCCTCCGCGCATCCCCCTCGATATCGTCAGGCGACAGCTCGTACTCTATCAGAGACTCGGCCTCCACCTTCTTCTCCTCGATGTCGACATCGAACAGCGACTCCACCGGAGAAAGTTCATCCTCTTTCAACAGTCCTTTGTCCCTCAGGGAGTCTATCTTGGAGGCGAGCTTGGATAGCTCGAGGCCAAGTTCCTCGATCACCTGGTTCCGGTCCATCCCCTCGGAAAGCTTTGCCAGTATCTCCCGCTCCAGTTCACCGGGTTTCGAACGCTCCTCCTTCACCTCGCCGTTGACACCGTCCACCAGCACCTGTTTATCCTCCGTCTCGACAAGGTAGAGAGGATAGTATGCGGCCGAGTACTTCTCACCGAACTCGGTCTCCACCTCCTGCAGCGATTTCTGGGGCCGGAACATCTCCACCTTCTCGCTCTCCACGTAGTCATCCGCGGTCTGGGTCTCGCCGCCGTGCCGCGACTTTCTTGTCCTCACATCAGTCATCACAGGGTACTCGTTGCCGAGCACGAATGCGACGCCGGGCGGCAGCGACTTTATCATCGATTCGACCTCAGAGGTTATGCCCTCGAAAGATTTCGATATAGCCTTCAGGTCGTTCGGATTGGTGACGCGGAGTATAAACTGTGTGTTGGCCTGGCTGAGGACATTCTTGTCGATACGTGCCGGTCTCTGCGAGATAACCCCGAGCCCCAGACCGAACTTCCTGCCCTCCGAGGCTATCTTCCGCATTATGTCGTTGCTCAGTGCCTGGCCGAAACCCTTCTCCGGCACGAAGTTGTGGGCCTCCTCAATTACCGTTATGAACGGCGGGATATCGTTTGTCTTCCTCAGGTCGAACAGTTTCTTCGCCAGCATGTAGACAGTCATCTCCGCTGCCTCGGGTTCTACCGCCCTAAGGTTTACGACGGTGGCTCTTCCCGGCTCCAGCAGGTTTTCAAGGTCGACCGGATCCTCTGAGAACAGGCCTGTATCCTCCAGCTGTTCAAGGTAGTTCAAAAGGTTCCACTTCGCGGTCGAGTCCTCGTGGGAGACGGCATCCATCAGATCGTTCAGTGAATAGTCCTCGTCTTTTTCGTCGAGCCGTTTCATCGCGTTGTAGAGCACTCCCATCTGCGAGTTCGTCAGCGAATCCGGTATCAACGTCTGCAGTTCCTTCTTGCTCATGTTCAGCGAGGAGAAACTCAGTGGAAGGGCCTCCGAGTTCACGTCCGTGTTCGGCGAGTACTCCCTGACCTCGTATCCCCGGGGCTCATCCGAGTCCTCGTTTGGAAGCTTCAGGGAAGAGTATTCGCCATGCGGGTCAAGTATCAGTATCGGGTAGTCCGACTCCAGCAGCTCCTCGATGAGGACTCCAGTGAGATAGGATTTCCCGGCCCCGGTCTGTGCCAGCACCGCAAAGTGCTTGTAGAAATCGTCGGCGTTAACGTGTATATCGATATCCGGGTTGGTCTCCAGCGTCCCTATACGGAGCCCGGAGTCCTTCAGGCCCAGAGTTTCGGAGATGAGCTCCTGATCCGCCCTGTACACGATCGAATCCGGTTCCAGAACCCGGCGGGGAGCCTTCGTAAGCCCTTTGTCCCTGTAGCCGATGATATTGGCCTTTGCCAGGGTCTCGCCGTCCGGGTGTTTCGTGACCTCCTCTACCTGAGCCAGTATCCAGTTGCCGTTGCTCTTCACTGAGACGAAGTCGAACTTCTTCACCTCTTCTACCGCACGAAAAGTAAACGAAGAAGTATCGACCTCTCCTTCGATTGTTCCTAGCTGCATCCTGTATAACCCTGCTCCACGAATATTGATAAAATCTCGTCCGGTACCGGGCATTTTAAGAAAATGAGTAGCGAATGGCTGAACATGGATTTCAAACTTGACGAGGACCTGAAGCACCACCTGTTCTATATAGGGGTCGCGGTGGCGATAGTGGCGGTCTTCGCCGGAGCCCACAACCTTTTCACGCCGGATGAACCTCTCCAGGTGGGATACACGGAGATAGATACGCGGTGCGCAGGTCTGAACGTTGGAGTGTGTGTAGGCATCCAGCGCCAGACCCACGAGACATACAACTATGTGAACTATACCGAGCCCGAGAAAGGTACCGAGAACTTCTACCGCCGCGTCGAATCCGAGCTGATGATCCAGGCATACAACATCTGTGATAGCAACACGACAGGCATGGAGTGGACCTCCGAGGCCGAGTACCTGAACAGGACCGCAGCGGAATGGATGAAGAACGAAAACGTGACACTGCTGCCCTGCGAAGACACTTTCTACCGCGACCTAGAGTAAATAAATCTTGTCGGAGAAATACTCGGTAGGCGAGCACCAATGTCAGAACACATCGAGAAGACCTTTGTCGCGCTGAAACCGGATACCGTAAAACGAGGGATCGTCGGAAACATAATCTCCCGCTTCGAGGACGCAGGATTCAAGATCTGCGGGATGAAGATGGTATGGGCCGACGACCAGCTTTTAGAAGAACACTACCAGGAACACGTCGACAAACCGTTCTACGACCGACTCGTGGAGTACATGAAGAAAGGTCCTGTGGTTACGATGGTGCTCGAAGGAGTCAACGCCGCCGAAAACGTCAGGAAGATAGTCGGCGACACCAACCCCCGGGAAGCGGCGCCTTCAACGCTGAGAGGACAGTACGCACACATGGGATTTGAGCACGCGGACGAATCCGAGTCGCTCCACAAGAACATAATACACGCCGCTGAACCCGGTGAACAGGAGCGCGAAATCGAGATCTGGTTCTCCGAGGACGAGATCCACGACTACGACACCGCCCAGGAAGAATGGGTAAGATGAGCCTGACCGCCGCGAAAGTCCTGGAACTCCGGGAAAGATATGGCTTGATAGAGAACCTGGCCGACCGGGAACTCGAAAACCCAGAGGGCGTGGGGCTCGACATCCGTTTCGGCGATGTCTATGAACTTGAAGGCTCCGGTTTCCTCCACCGCGAGGAAAGGAAGACGCCGGAAACCGAAAAGATAGTCGAGGCAGGCTCCGGTGACACACTGACCCTGGAACCCGGAGACTACGTACTCGTGAAGACGCTGGAACGGGTGGACGTGCCCGGAGAGAAGATAGAGGTCGACGGCGAGGAAACCCATGTATGGCTGGACGTCTATCCCCGCTCCACGTTACAGCGATCCGGCATCTACTTCATGGGTACCAAGACCGATCCCGGCTACTCCGGGGAACTGGTATTCACCCTGGCCAACCTTGGACCTTCCGCCTTTGAGATACAGGAGGGCGCCCGGATAGCCAACCTGGTCTTCAAAACAGCTACAGGAGAACTGGAACGCGCCTACGAGGGCCAGTGGAACGAGGGCAGGGTTGAGACCGGCGGCACCGAGGAACAGGTCTAGTAGAGAACGCAAAAATATAAATCACTCTCTGGTTTAACGCCCTTATGGACGTTGATATAGCCTTTACCGAGCTCTCAGGCGATGAAGCCGGCGAAGAAATTTTCCAAGAACTCGGCAAGCGAGATCTGATTTTCCTGTTCCCCGCAACCCTTAATAACTCGGTTGAAAGTCTGGAAGCTACTGCAAAGGTCCTGAAGAAAGAGTCCGGCGCCCAGGTGGTCGGCTCCTCCGTGGGCGGATTCGCAACACCCGATACCGACGGCCTGAACACCCGGGGCATAGCGGCGGCAGGTTTCCGCGATATAGAGTTCGAGACGGCTCGAATAGAGAACGCCTGGAACCTTGACCCGGAAGACATAGAGCTACTGAAAAGAGATGCCGGCACCACTTACACCTTTGAGTCGGGAGCAAGAGGCGCCAAGAACAGCATGATGTGGGATAAGGCCCAGGGCCTGGTAAAGAGGCTGGTCGAGGGCAAAAGCCGGGGAACCGAGACAATCCTTCTGAGACAGATAAACTACATGTTGAAACACCACAGGATGGGTTTCCCCGAGTTCTTCATAGAAAGGATTAACGAGGGAATCAAGCATGGAAACATAGTGAACTTCAACTCGGGCGACCAGGGAGACTTCCTGGAGGGATACGAGATATTCAACGGCGAGGTCACGGAGAGCCAGTCCGCCACGCTTGTCTACACCGAGCAGGATTTCAAACAGGGTGTCTTCAAGACCACCGAGGACACGCTTGAAAGCGACAGAGTTCTTGAATCCTTCGACGAGATAACCGGGGAAGGGCGGCTCCTGTACCGGTTCAACGGGCACTCGCTCTCAGAGCTTGAAGAGGAATACCCTGTACAGGAACGGATAGGCAGGGGTGGTTTCGTGTACTACCTTATACTGGAAACTAGCGACAGCAAGTACAGCATAGCCACCAGCTCCGACCTGGGTCTTGTAGTGAACTATTTCGACGTCGAAAGGATAGAAAAGGCTCACCTGGTGAGGGCTCCAGGATTCCAGGAGTACATGAGCACCTACCGGGAAAAAGTCAGGGAACTTGAAGGACTCAACCACATAAGCCTGACACCTCCACAGATGGACTTCTTCGAGGGAAACATAAACCAGGTGGTAGAAGCCACGCAGGAAGAACTCGACGAGTTCCTGCTGACCGTGGACAACGGGGTAAGAGACTACAAGTACCCGGATTACACCTTTCCTGGCTACGTCCAGTACCAGGACTGACGCCAGAAGCTTTAGAAGTTTCCCCGCCAAAACTTCTGTATGGCAGACAGACTTTACCGCTCCGAATCCGACAGGATACTCGGAGGCGTGTGCGGAGGTATCGCCGAGGTCTACGATCTGGATCCGACAGTGGTCCGACTGGTGACCCTGCTTCTGGTACTGGGTGCCGGCTCCGGACTGCTGGTCTACCTGATAGCCTGGCTCATAATACCGACCGAGAGCGAGGTACGCGAGGACAGCGAGGTAGACCTTACCGAGGAATCCGAAGAAGACGAAGAATAAAAGGCGTCAGCACGAAACTTCTGAAAGTTTCACCATCAGAGCCCGTTCAGAGAACGGACTTCAAAAACAGAAGTAAAAAAGGCGTCAGCACTCAAATTTCAAACCCTATGGACGGGTTTGCGTCCCGCAGGGCTCATCATCCGCCTATCTACTTTTCTGGAACTTTTCCTTTAATTTTTCCACGTCGAGCTCGAACCCGGCGGCGGGATGCGGAAGCTCCCAGTTCTCCCGGACTGATTCCGAGAACTCGCCGATTATACCGATCTTTTCCCCGTCGAGAAGAACTTCTGCGGCCCGCCGGGAGTCGAAGCAACCCTTGTCGCCTTCACGTACCTCGAACTCCAGGCCCAGGTCGCGCTCAAGCACCTGTAAAACACCGCGGACAT
>JBDGSE010000023.1:0-23116 GCA_042217695.1 Candidatus Nanohaloarchaea archaeon
TTCGAGGAGCAAAAAATACTCAACACTGCCTATACCTACATGGATTGAGGTGTTCAACCCATCTCGGAGACCCGGTTACAGGAAACGGACAAGAGGTATGTCCTTGTGGAGCAGACGGAACTGCCGAACGGTTTCGTCGACGAAGTGGATGAAAGCATAGAACAGATGATAGAGGAGTCCCGTGCCGGTACAGCCCTGACCCAGAGACTGGACGACCGTATGAAGGAGATATTTCTGGCCCCCAGCAAACATGCACGGGACATCTACAACCGTCTGTGGATGGAGGCGCTTGACACCGACTATAACAGGGAGCAGAAAGTCGACCTCGGGGCCGTGAATCAGAGCCACCACAACACCTCTCTGGTCGCAGACGACAGGATGGACGGGGACGAGGACAGGAGGGGAGTCCCGACGTTTCATACCTCTGACTTCCTGGTCTCTGAGTTCTCCAGAGAAGAGGTCGATGCCCTGACGCTGTCACAGGTCATAAAGTATACGACGATGCCGTACAGCTGGATAACCGGTTCCTCGATCCCCGGCGAGGACCAGGCGGAGCATATATCCATACTCTCCGATAACGTGATGGACCTGGTGGAGGGCCAGAACGAGGACGTGACCGGTAGCGCCAGGCTGGAGATATCCGAAGATGATGCAGGAATCGTCTACGGCGACGAGTACCTGGACCTGGAGGAGTTCAACTACTCGATGATAGATGGGAAGACCGGCGCCCTCTTCCGGGCATCTTCCGAGACCGCAGGGGCCGCGTCAGGTTACAGGGGCGAGGAACTCTCGGAACACGCCCTTGAACTCGGAAGGCTTCTACAGCTGACCGACGACATACTTGACTACCATCCCGGCGCGGACAAGGACTATCTCTCGGACCTCCGGGAGGGGAAACCGACCATAATAGTGAGTTACGGACTTGAGGAACTGGAAGGCGAGGAGAGAGAACTACTGCGCAGGGCCGTGGATTCGGAAACAGGGGAGGAAGAGCTCTACGAGACGGCTGATATCCTGGAGGAAAACGGGGTTATAGATCGGGCCCGGGAAACTGCAGAGGGCCACGCCGAAGAGGCGAAGAGGATAGTGGACGAGGCCTACGACTCTGGCCCCATCGAACACAGAGAATACGCGGACGACCTTAACCGGATGGCAGACATCGTTCTCAACCGCGAGGGCCGCTAAACGGGTACAGTAAAAAACCTTTACACCGGAGTTAAGACTATGCCCGAGGTAAAGATAGGGCTGGAGACCCACGTCCAGCTTGACACGGAGACAAAACTTTTCTGCGGCTGCCCGAACGAGGAAGCGGAAGAACCGAACACCCATGTATGTGAGACCTGTCTCGGACACCCGGGAAGCAAGCCACGGCTCAACCGGGAGGTACTTGAACAGGCCGTCAAGGTCTCGGAGGCGCTGCAGTGCGAGATAGAGGAGGACATATTCTTTTCCAGGAAGACATACTTCTACCCGGACATGTCCAAGAACTACCAGATAACACAGTACGAGCTGCCTGTAGGCGTCGAGGGCGAACTGGAGGTAAAGGTCGGCGACGAAAAGAAACCGGTGGGGATCGAAAGACTCCACATCGAGGAGGACCCTGCCAAGTTGAGACATATCGGGGGCTCGATCTCGAATGCGGATTACACACTCGTGGACTACAACAGGGCGGGGACTCCGCTACTCGAGATCGTTACCGCACCTGACTTTGAATCGCCGGAAGAGGCCCGGGAATACCTGAACCAGCTCGTACAGATACTTGAATACCTCGGTGTGTACTCCCCGGATTCCGAGTTCTCGATAAAGAGCGATGCCAACATCTCCATCGAGGGCGGTGCCAAGGTGGAGGTCAAGAACATAACAGGTACAAAAGGCATAGAGAAAGCGCTGAACTACGAGATATCACGTCAGAAACAGCTCACAAAAAGAGGTCGGGAAGTAGAGCAGGAGACACGGAGCTACTCCGCTGGACAGGAGATAACCGAGAAACTCCGGCAGAAGGAGACCGAGGAGGACTACGGCTACATATTCGATCCGGACCTCACCCGGCAGAAACTGGACGAAGACTTCCAGGAACGCCTCAGAGAACAGATACCTGAACTGCCTCACGAAAAAGTTGAACGCTTCAGAGACGAATACGGCATATCTGACAAACAGGTAGAGTCACTGGTCACAGAACAGGCGCTTGCAGATGATTTCGAAGCGCTGGCAGAAGAACATGAAACATCGCTCGTGGCGTCCTGGCTCACCGGCGAACTGAAGAAGGTCCTCAACTACAACGAGATCTCCTACGCAAGCTCCGGTATAGAGACCGGGTGGATAGAGTACCTTATCGGGCTGCTGGAGGATGACCGTATAACAGATAGAAACGCCGAACTCGTTCTCAGGGAGATAGTCGAGGAACCCCGCCATCCTGAGCGCGTTGTGGAACAGGAAGATCTGCTCAAGGACGAGTCCATCGATGAATACGTTGAAGAAGCGATAGAGGAAAACCCTGGAGCAGTCGAGGACTTCAACGCGGGGGAAGAAGGCGCGGTCAACTTCCTCGTGGGCCAGGTGATGCAGCTTTCAGGTGGAAAAGCGGACCCGAAGACCGCGAGAGAAAAAATAATGGAGGAGCTAGAATGAGGGCGGACGACTTTCTCGACGAACACGGAATCGAGTATACAGTGGTGCACCAGGACAACCCCACGAAGACATGCGATGACGCGGCTATGGAGCGCGGACTGGATACCTCGCAGATAGTGAAGAGCCTGATAGTTCGTAGAGACGGGGAATACTTCCATGCACTGGTCCCCGGCGATAGAACGTTGTCCGAGAAAAAGTTTGGAGAACACAGGATGGCGGAACCGGAGAAATCGAAACAGATAACAGGCCAGGAATCCGGAACCGTACACCCTTTTTCCTCGGAGCTGAAACACTTCGTCGACGAGAGACTGTTCGAGGAGGATACACTCTCCTTCACTACCGGGGACATACTGAAAGGAGTTGTCATGGACTCATCCGAGTTCAGGGAAGGCCTGGAAGCTGCCGGCTTCAAGTTCGAGACCGGGGATTACGTGGTATCCGAGGAGGAAGACCTGGAGGAACTCGAGGAGAAAGGCCTCGACAGCGAGGCCGCAAAATTCGTCGCCGACAAAGGCCTCAGATCGGCCTTCAACCGGCTGCAAACGGAACACAGGCCAGGAGAGATAGTCCGGGCGTTCAAGAAACTCAGGCGAGAAGACATCCAGGTCACAGAACAGCTCTCACGAGAACTTATCCAGCGCTCGGAGAACGAGACCCACATGCAGAAACTCGCCGAGGGATACGCCGAGACAGGAGAGTTCCCGGACGAAACCGATTTCGAGCTGGAAAAAGTTGTTGAAAACGCGGTCGACGAGAACCCGGAGGCGGTGGAGGATTTCAACGCCGGGAAGGACTCCGCCATAAACTACCTTCTGGGCCAGATTATGCAGCAGACCCAGGGAAAGGCCGACGGCGAGAGAACCCGGGAACTACTTGAGGAAAAACTCGATGACAGATCTTGAAGAACTGGTCGAAAAAGAAGTGGAAGAACTTTCCGGGAGAGAAGATGTCAGGGCCGTTGCTGTCGTCGGAAGTTATGCCCGTGGCGAGGACGAACACAACGACATCGATTTCTTTATCATAGTCGACGGTGACTGGCGCAGACGCGAGGGAGAGATGGTCGACGATATACTGGTCGAACGGTTCTACAACTCGCTTGAAGGCGCGAAGAACTATCTCGATGGAGACAGCTGGTACACCTCCTACCACTGGTACAGGAACGCCGAGCCGCGGTACGACCCGGAATCACTCTTTGAAGAACTGGCGGACCTGGCCGAGGAGAAAAGAAACGAGAAGATGTCTGTAAACGAGGAAGAACTGCTCTACACTATCTGGGACAAAAAGCAGGACCTGGACACCCGGGACGTGGGCCAGAAACGCTACCTGATGAACGAATTCTTCAACTACCTCTTGTTCCAGCACTACCTTTTGAAGGGAGAGGTACCGGTGAAGACCAACTACCGTGTGAAGAAGCTGAAGGAGTTCGACGGCTACATGTACAAGCTTTCACAGGACTTTCTCACGTCGAGCAGCACCGGTGATAAGGAAAGGACACTGGAAAAGATGATAGACCACGTTACGAGAAACATTGGGGATCCCGGCCCGGAGTGGGAGACCGAGAAGGAATACATGGGGGACTAGTCTGAAAGCTTGAAACCTATCTCAAGTTCTTCCTCGTCCGAGAAAACTCTTACCGGGACGTTACCCGAGACAGGTTGCGCCACCTTCCAGTCGTCGCCGTCCAGGTTGACCTGGCCCTCCTCGATGGAGTCCGCGATGTCTCTCAGGAGGCCTGCAAGCGACTCCTTTTCCAGCAGGAATTCTCTGTCCATCTATTTCACCTGTAAAACATCAGTCATGGAGAGGTGCCCTCTCCGTCGGAGGGAAACCGGCGCCACTGGTTTCCTGGCAGGGTTGTTCATGCAAACATCTCGTCGGGATGCATCTCTTCGCCGCCCAGGAAGTCCTTCTCGACACCCATGTTGCCCTCCTTCAGATCCTTTATGGCGTCCTGGAAGTCTTCCAGTGAGGCTGAGGCTTTCTCAACTTCTTCGTGTCTTTCCAGGGCGTTGACCGCTGCCTGTTTCACTATCTGCTTTATGTCCCGGCCCGTGAACTCGTCGTCGAGTTCCGCAGCTATAAGATCTACATCCAGGTCCTCCTCCAGGTCCATCCGTCTCGAGTGGATCTTGAGGATTTCCTGCTTGGCCTCCTCATCAGGTACAGGAACTTCTATCGCGCTGCACCTGTTCAGAAGCGCGGGATCCATGATGTCCGGGGTGTTGGTCGCGAAGATCGAGATAACGTTGGAGTTCTCGTCCGTATCAAGGCCATCCAGTTCGGACAGCAGCTGGCTCATCGTTCTCTCTACTTCTTCGCCACCGTGTCTCCTGTCGTCCAGCCTCTTCTTGGCTATAGCATCTATTTCGTCGATGAAGACTATCGCGGGCTTGTCAGAGGAGCGTGCCTGGTCGTAGAGTCTCTTCACTTTTTTCGCGCCTTCGCCGATGAACTTTTCGACCATCTGAGGGCCGTTGATCATGAACATGTCGGCGTCGTACTCGTTGCTCAGCGCCTTAACCATGTGGGTCTTGCCGGTCCCTGGTTTACCTATCAGCAGCAGGGACTTGTCCATGTCCATACCCCACTCCTTCATCTTTTCGTGCTTGTCTTCGTCCAGCTGGGCTCCAACGTTGGATTTCAGTGAACGGATTACATGATCGAGACCGCCGACATCCTGGAACGTTACCTCGGTCTCGACAGGGTCGAACTCCGCGTCCTTCCCTTTCTCCACGATATCTGTTACCTTGAACGTGTTCGGATCAAGCGCTACCTCTGTCCCGGGGGTGAAATCTCCTGCGTCGTAGCCTCTCGGTACTTCAACGCCGTAACGCCCTTTCATGTTGCCGGAGGCCTCCACCCAGATGCGGTCGCCGTCGAATTCAGAGACCACTACACCCCTCAGAACTGGTGTCTTCAGGTTGGTGGAGTTGGGGTTATCGTCTGACTGATTCCTCTGCTGGAAGTACTGCGGGAACTGGACCTTCTGTTCCTTTCCCTTTTTCTCGGAGTTTTCCTGTTCTTCGTCTTTGTTCTTCATTTTCTCAGAAATGTCTTTATCTCCCATGTTGATCACCCAGCGGCGGATTCGTGTGAGCAGATCCCTGAATCGCCTGATCAAAACCATTCACACCTTTTTGTTCTCGTCTTATCTTTATAAATCAAACATCCTGCCCCTGTGAACCGGTTTTTGCCACGGAACATAAGTAAACGAGACGCCTGGGCCCCATGGTAACGGGTTCGAGTCCGGCGGGATTTGAACCCGCGACCTACAGCTTTCTTCACACAGCTTCCTGACAGGAAAGATGTTCAGGCATTTTCGCCCCGGGAAGCCGGTGTTAGGAGGCTGTCGCTCTTCCACTGAGCTACGGACTCACACCGAGGGTTTCTCCTGGAATTCTTAAATAATCAGGTCTGGACCGCTATGAACACCGCGGCTCCGATAGCCGAGGCCAGGAGAAGCGGTGCGGAGATCCTGTAACGCATATCCCTGTTGACTACCTCGACAAGCGCGACCTTTGCAACGATGCTTCCTGCGATTGCGGAGAGCATCATACCGGTCGAGAGCTGTAAACCCATCGCACCACTGGAGTAGGATGTTGCGGCGGAGCTGACAACTGCCGCCGAAGAAGCCACGCCGCCTATGAACGCGGTTGCATACACGCCGAACGAGCCAAGGAACTCCCGTCCCAGTACAGAGGCGACGGAGGCCAGTGCGAATATCAGGGCGAACTTTATACCGGATTTGATGGAGAACGGCGACTCGAGAGTCATCTCGAACTCCTCCTTGTTCCTGCCGCGGGAGAGCCAGGCCGCTACACCTATAACCGCGAGCATCCCTGTGACTGGAAGATAGAGGGGGTAAAGCCTGGAAAACTGGTATCCTATGACTGGCAGGATTATAACGGTGGCTATCCCTATATCCCGGATCAGCATGGAAAAAGTCGCGAGCAGAGCGCCGGCAGATGCCGGTTTCAGCAGGTCATCGCCCCGGTTACCCAGTCGGGCCATAACGCCGGTGGTGGCGAACGAACTTGCCCCTCCCCCGAGAAGACCTGTCAGGTATATCCCGGAGGAGCCGGCCAGCTGCCTCATGGATATGTAGGACGCGAATTCTATCAGCAGGACAAAAACTCCGAGAAGCATTATCTGTCGTGGGACGATGGCGTTGAACGGGTCGATGGCGGTTGCGGGAAGGATGGGTAACAGTATGAACGCGAACGCACCGAGCTGGAGCGCCGAGGCTATCTCCTCCTCCCGGAGCCTGTCGACGTAGCTGTGCAGAGTTTCTTTTTCCGCAAGTAAGAGGGCGGAAAGTATCGCAAGCGAGGTGGCCTCGGAATAAAGCCCGTAACCTATCAGAACCCCGAGTACAGCAGATACAAATGCTGCTACCGAGGTAGTGAAACCGATGTTCTCCCTCTCCATATAGAGCCGGACCAGCAGTATGCCGAGAGATATGGCGACCGCCAGCAAAAGGTATATGGCTACGAATACCGGTGTACCGGCTTTTTCGGAGGCGGCAACAACTGCGGGAGCCACACCGGCAAGGAGCGCCAGGGTTCTCAGCCCGGCATACTTTTTCTCCGGTACATGCTCCCGTTCAAGACCTATCAGTCCTCCCATCGCCATGGCCATGAAGATCTCCATGAGGAGTTGTGGGCCAGCCAGCATGGATAGAAATTAGCTCGGCGGCTTAAAACGTTATTCTTCGTCCCTGGCCAGCGCCTCTATGGGATAGGTCTTCTCACACTGCGGATACCCTTCGCAGCCCCAGAAATAGCCGTAACGGCCTTCTTTTACGTGCATCGGCATACCGCACTCCGGGCATTCAACTTCCCGGGGCTCTTTCTCCAGGTGATTCTTGCACACCGGCTGGCCCTCGGAGTTCTTCTTTGTCGCGTTCTTCCCGCAGAACACGCACTTGGTCATCTTGGTTTCGCTTCCCATGAAGCATTCTTGGTGCGGTAAATTTTTGTAGTTAAGAGAGAACAGTTTTCTATGGACGATATAATCGTCTTTGGACATTCGGTCACCCTGGGGTTCTGGGACCCCGAAGGCGGCTGGGTCCAGCGCCTCAGAACGTTTCTCGACCAGCGGGCGCTTGAAACTCAGGACGAGGACAACGTTTTCTACGTCTACAACCTTGGCGTGGCAGGGGACACAGTGGAGGACCTGCTGCAGAGAATGGAGGAGGAGTTCGATAGAAGGACGGAGAAGGATTACGATACCCTGATACTTCTGCAGGTAGGAGCCAACGACGCCCTTTACCTGGAAGAGGAGGGATATCTCACTCCGGAAGAAGAGTTTCGCGACGGTTTCGAGGAACTTCTAGAGCTCGCCTCTGAACTGGCGGACGGTCTGGGAGTGGTCGGCGACTTTCCACACGACCCCTCACTGGAAAAAGTGCCATACGCCCCCGATCACAGGCTAGACCACGAAAAATTCGGCGAATACGAGGCTATCAAGAAGGAGTTATGCAGGGAGAGGGAAGTGCCGTATATCGACCTCGTCGAGATAACTGAAGGAACGGAGAACTCCCGTTACCTGGAGGAGGGAGTGCATCCGAACGCAGAAGGCCATTCGCAGATAGCTGGGAAAGTAAAGGAAAAACTGGAGGAAGGAGATTTACTCTGACTTCTTCTCCTTCACGTAGTCGGAGGCGTTCAACGCGGCGTCGCAGCCCTGACCCGCGGAAACCACGAGTTGCTGGGCGCCTATAGTGTTGACATCGCCCGCCGCATAGAGGCCGGGTACACCGGTCTCCATTTCCTCGTTGACCTCGATGTATCCCGCGTCGTCGGTCTCCACCAGGTCAGTCAGGTCGGAGTTCGGGACGGTACCGATCTCTACGAACACGCCGGAAACCTCCAGCTCGTGTTCTTCGCCGTCTTTCTCGTAGGTCAGCTCCTCCACGAACTGCTCGCCGTCTATCTCCGTCGGCTCCGCGGAGTTGATGACCTCAACGTTTTCTGCCTCCTCCACTTGGTCGATGGTTATCTCCTCGCCGGATAGTTCCGGGGCGATGTTCACGACGTAGACCTGGCTGGCGATATCCGAGAGGTAGACCGCGGCCTCGGTGCCGGCGTAACCTCCGCCCACCACGGCGACGTCCTGTTCCTGGTAGAGGGGGCCGTCGCAGACCGCGCAGTACACGACCCCTTTATTCCGGTACTCTTCCTCTCCAGGGATGTCCAGTCTTCTGCGGTGGCCTCCGGTGGCGATTATCACCGAGTGGGACTCGAAGACCTCTCCGTCCTCGGTCTCCACCTCGAAACTGTCGCCGGGCTTCCGGATATCCACGACTTTCGAACCGGTCTCTTCCTCTACGTCGTAGTCACGCATGTGTTCCACGTACTTATCCGCCAGATCCGGGCCGGAGATGGATTTTATACCGAGATAGTTTTCGACTACATCCGTGTTGTTTATCTGGCCGCCGTACTCATCCGTCACCATCAGAACGTCCATACCGGAACGTGCAGCGTAGATAGCGGCGGAAGTACCTGCGGCCGCGCCTCCAACGATTATTAAGTCTTTCATACACCAAGATGCTCCCGCAACCTACTTATTGGTTTCATTTGAAAGGGGTAACTCACTTACCCGGGCGAAACCCCTGGGAAAGACAGAATAGGTTTAAAACTGTAAACCCATCCAAACTACATATCCGAAAGCCGCCGAAGCGCAGGCGGTTTTCCGAAAGCCATTCCGTTCGAATGGCTTATTTGCTCCAACTTTATCTAAAGTTGGGCGGCGTTGGTCCAGTGGCTAAGACACGCGCTTGCCAACACGACTTCCTCTCCGAGGTGGTCGTTCGAGAAGCTCGCCCATAAGCTTCGAAAGGCAAATTGCGCGTAACCCGGGTTCAAATCCCGGACGCCGCAAAACTTCTGAAAGTTTTATCATCATAAGCCATGCTCTGCATGGCTTTCAAACAACAGATCTCCGAATTGCATCGGGAATTCGATCCCGGACGCCGCGAACGGGTTGCGTTGACGGATACGTGGTGTTTTAAAGACCTGTCCTCAACTATCCGACACCATGATGGGTTCCACGCACCTTGCGCTGGGAGCGTTACTGGGTTACACCGGCTTATTCCTGACGCCGGAGTACGTCCTCGCGGCAGCGGTGGGTGGTCTGATAGGCGGCGTTTTCCCGGATATTGACATGCCGTTTGACCACCGGAAGACACTGCATTTCCCGGTTTACTATTTTTTCATCGCCGTACCAGCGATGGCTCTGGCCCTGTTAATCCCTTCAGGAATCACCGTATTCCTGGCCTATTTCTTTTTCTCTGCGGCGGTGCATTCAGCTTTCGACATACTTGGATGCGGAACCGAACCCAAACCGTGGGAGGCCAACTCCGAGGAAGCCGTATACATACACTACCTCGGGCGCTGGGGGAGGCCGAGGAGACTTGTCCGGTACGATGGGGCGCCCGAAGACTTCCTGCTGACACTTCTGTTCGGTGTACCGGCATACCTCCTCTACGAGGGCAGGATAGCCCTGCTGGTTCTGGCGGCGATAGTGATAGGTGGTCTTTACTCGTTGATCAGGCGGCGTCTGACCGAGTTCCTTTACCGGCGATGGCCGGAACTTTTCTAACTCTGAAGCCGTAATAATACATATGGAGTGCATCGCGTGCGGCGCCCCCATCGATGAGAAGGTTGAGAAGGGAGGTAGAGAGTTCTACCTGTGTGAAAACGGCCACGAGCTTCCAAGGGCCAGGATAGAGGACGAGGAGATAGAAAAGATAGAGTTCCGGGGCGACCAGATACACGTCAGTGTGGGAGTGGTGGTGACCTCTGGTGAGAAAGTGCTGCTTCTGGAACGACGGAAATACCCGTACCAGCACACCATCCCCGCGGGACACCTGAAACGGGACGAAGAACCTGTGGACGGCGCCATACGTGAACTACGGGAGGAGACCGGCATAGAGATAGTGGATGAGAGCCTGGATCGTATGGAGGAGGCCGAGGGCGTGCTTGCAGACCCGTGCCGCAGGGGAGAACAGTACCACCGCTGGTTCTTCTTCCACAAAGAGCTTGGAAGAGAGGCGGAGGCCGAGGTAAACGACGAAGCCTCCCGGGCGCTATGGGTCGCAAAAGAGGAGCTCGACGACTACGACCTGACTGCTCCGACCCTGTACCTGGCCGACCACGACTACATACCATAAAAAACTTCCAGTAGAAACTTCTTCCAGTAAAGGGCCCGTAGCTCAGCCAGGACAGAGCGAGCGGCTTCGGCCAACTGGTTACGCTCAGTTGACACGCAAACACCGCCGTTAGCGGTGGTCGGCGTAGCCGACTGGAGGATACCGCTAGGTCCAGGGTTCAAATCCCTGCGGGCTCGTTTCACGATCCCAAGGAATTTGATGTCAGAAGCTCCCTTGCCGGCGAGCTTCGGGTTCAAATCTTGAAGTTCTCTTTTGAGAACTTCTGCTCTAGAAAACCTCTACGAGGTTTTCCTACCCTGCGGGCTCGTCTTCGTCGACCCACCGCTTATATTTTAAAGTGTTTGTAGCATCATTCACCTATACGGCTGTTCTTTGCGGGGGTAGCCAAGTGGTCAAAGGCGCAGCGTTCAGGGCGCTGTCCCTTAGGGGTTCGCAAGTTCGAATCTTGCCCCCCGCAACTTAACTTTTTAACCTCAGATCAGTTTCTGAACATAATTATCTCCAGGAAATTTCCTGAGCTGTCGATTATTTAATCTAGCTGAGAAGTATGTTAAATCTTTTAAATCTTTACAACGCTTACAATGTTATTGTGTCTGCGACAAAGAGAATTCCGGTTTCGGAAGAAACATGGAAAGAACTGGGTAAAGAGAAAGAGCCAGGTCAGACCTGGGACGAACTGCTCGAACAGCTTCACGTAAAGGCTATGAAGAATCAGGTAGCTTCAAAGGCCAGAAAGGCGAAGAATGAGGATCTTGAGACAGTGGCTCTAGATGACGTATGAAATAAGGGTAGATGTAGATGCTGCTGATTTTCTCAATTCCAGGGATGAGAAGACGCAATCCATAATCAAAGAAAATCTGGGTAAACTAAAGGATGAACCCTACCCCTCACCCGAAGCTCAGTCCGGTGATAGGGAAAAAGTAACAGTTAATGGCGAAGAAGTTTACAGACTGCATATATCCAGAAGCTATACTGCTTTCTATATTGTCAACGAGGGGGAAGATCAAGTGATTGTCACAGATATAGTTGATATCGACACAGCACACAAAATGTACGATTAAGAATTTAACATAGACAGACTACACACTTAATTTTCTAACCTGGGGCATCAAATAGGTGTTTAAAAGTTAAGCAGAAACCTTAGACAGGGTTAAAGCCTTAACAAAAAACTTAGAATTACGCATAAGTCTTGTCACGTGTCTTCCACAAACAAGTTTTGCTCAGTACAAGATTCGATAGTAGAAGGCCTTGTCTTCGAATTCGACATCTTGTCTCCCGCACTCTTCCTTTGGAAGAGGTGGTAGAGCTAGAATCCAGTTCGAATCTAGCGGCCCGCACACTTCCTTCGGATATACTCTGAAAAGCACTCAGAGAGCCTGTCCCTTCCCGCATAAATACCTCTGCTTCAGGCAATAACCTTTTCCTTTTTCAGGCTCTGTGGACCGTATTTTCAGGGTTACTGGCGGGTAACCCCGGTCCAACCTATTTAAAGGTTCGTGGTTTATCCAAAGGTATTATGACGGACGAAAACGAGCAGGAGGAACTCGAGGACGTAAAACAGGAAAAAGCCGAGGAGCTCGCCGCTGGAGACCACGAGATAGAGATCTTCACCACTCCTAGCTGTCCGTACTGCGCCAAGCTGAAGCAGTGGATGGAGGAAGAAGGTATCGAATACAAGGAGTGGGATGTCGCATCTAACCGTGAAAAAGCGGTGGAGATGATCCAGATGACCGGCCAGCAGGGAGTTCCGCAGACGATCATCGACGGCGAGGAAGCGGTCATCGGGTTCCAGCCTGACAGGATAAAGGAAATCATCTCCTGAATCTTTCCTTTTTCTCCCTCCTTTTTCTGCTGGTTACCGCAAGAGGCATAAGTGTAGGACCAATTAATGTGCCTGTATGGACTGCTCTCAAGAACTGAAAGACCTCTTGAATGTTCTCTACGATTTATCTCCCCGTGAATCCGAGGTACTGAGCTATCTCTGCAGGGAGGAGGCAAGGATAGAGGAGCTCTCCGAGCTCACCGGTAAAGACCGTTCCACCGTACAGAAGTATCTTTACTCGCTGAGAGATTCTGGCCTGGTGTCCCGGGAGAGTGTGCCGACCTCGAAGGGCAAGGGCAGGTACTTTGTCTACTACGTGAAGGATGTTGCGGAGCTGAAGGAGAAAGTTCGGGCGAGACTCGAGGACTGGGAGGAGAAGAAACTCCGGGTGCTGGAGGAGGACCTTCCCGCGTGAAGCAAACGCCTTTAACCGTTCAGGGTTAATCCCTGTTCATGGAGAGGAAAGACCTTCTCTTACTGGCAGCCGTGTTTGTAGCGGCTTTCTCTGCTGGCTGGATGTCCTACAGTATTACCCGACCATCTCTTTACCAGTCAGGGCTTAACGCTACGGTGGACGCCCAGAATGGGGTGAGAGATGTCAGTTTTGACAACCGTTCGATATCCTTGATGCACAGCAACTCGGCGAAAGGCAGCTTCTTCCTGGATATTGACCGGGATGGTTCTCCCGAGCGCAAGATCGAGGTGGAGCATGACGGCGAGATCCACCAGAAACAGGTGTTCGCGACTGTGAGGGGTAACACCTACATCCTTTACCTGCGTTACAGTGATAATCCGGAGAAAAAGGATGATGCCTGGATGACAGTCTACAAGGTTGAAGAGGTCTAATAGAGTTTTTTAAACAACCAGAGAGAATAGCTCTATATGGAAATAGAAGACCTGCCCTTGAGCGAAGACGCTATAATAATATCCGGAGGAATCCTTACCGCTGTGGTGGGTGGCCTGGCCACGCAGATGGGTGTTATCTCCCCCCGGATGATCCAGCTCATATCGGTCATCGTGCTTTTCACCGCGCCTGTCTCCATCTACAGCGGTAAAAGGGTGTGGGGCGGGGAGGTGGCCCAGAATATGCAGTTCGTGGCTGTCGGCCTCGTGGCTGTCATCTTCAAGATGCTTCCCGACCTCCTCTGGGCTGGCCGGAAGATGACTCTATTCGGACTGACCAACAGCTTCTGGATGGGGTTCTTTAACTTCCTCGGTGCGGTAGGGTTCGCCCTTGTTAGCTATGGATTCTACCGCTTCTGGAAGCTTGCAAAGGTCAAGACCTGATCACCAGTCAGGCGAGAAACCCGGGTCAACCATCCTTTCCTCTCTTTCTATCGAATCTATCTTCTCTATGTCCTCCTCATCGAGCTCGAGATCCAGCGCTTTCAGGTTGTCCCTGATGTGCTCCTCGGAGGTTGCCTTCGGTATCACCCGGACGTTCTCCTTCTCTAGTAGCCAGGCAAGGCTGACCTGGGCCTCGCTTACGCCGTGTTTCTCCGCTACCTGATTTATCTCGGGTACGTTGAACACTTCGCCGCGGGCCAGCGGCGAGTAGGCCACCAGGTAGATATCGTTCTCCTGGCAGTAATCCAGTAGTTCGTCCTGCTGGAGAAGAGGATGCATCTCGACCTGGTTCGCTGCTATGCCCGGTGCGATCCGTAGCGCCTCGTCTAGGAGTTCAGGAGTGAAGTTGCTGACGCCGATGTTCTCTATCATGCCTTCTTCCTTCATCTCCTGGAACGCTTCCAGGGTCTCCTTTGCGGAGTACTCGCCTGAAGGCCAGTGGACATACATCAGATCCACGCTTTCCACGCCAAGTTTATCCAGGCTTTCCCGGGTGCTGCTTATCACGTCTTCAGGAGAGAGATTGGAGTTCCAGACCTTGGATGCCAGGAAGATATCGTCGCGGGAGACACTTGACTCCTCTATCCCCTGTCCGACATACTCCTCGTTGTCGTAGGCCTGAGCGGTATCGATGTGACGGTACCCCATCTCCAGGGCTGTTGAAACCGATTTTGCACACTTTGGTCCTTTGTTCTGCCAGGTTCCAAGTCCTATAGAAGGTATCTTCATATCTGTATTACACGAAGCCAAAGGTTAAACCTGTTGATTCGGAGGAGTTTTCATAAACTCTTTTATTCGAGATGTTGACCTACATAAATATGGCCAGGTCGCTTTCAGAGCTTTCTGGGAAAAGCAAAGACTGTGATTTCATCCTTAAGTTTGTATACGGGCTGAATGAGCTTGATAGACGCGTATTCAGGGCTCTATCGGATAACGGTAGAGGCATGAAGATAGATTCTCTTGCAGCGGAGCTGGGTAAAGACCGTTCCACCATCTACCGGTCGGCCCAGAGGCTCAAGGAGACTGATCTGGTCGAGAAGAGG
Organism: Candidatus Nanohaloarchaea archaeon; assembly: GCA_042217695.1. Lineage (GTDB taxonomy): Archaea > Nanohalarchaeota > Nanosalinia > Nanosalinales > Nanosalinaceae > JBDGSE01. The sequence continues at coordinate 15,014 of JBDGSE010000023.1, forward strand.
AAGGTGGACTACGATTCGGGGGGATACTACCATGTCTATGTGCCTGAATCTCCGGGGGAGGCGGCCGAAGATATGAGAACGCAGGTCAGCGATTGGGAGGAGAAGATGTCGGAGATGATCGAGGAGTTCCGTGACTCATGTGACCAACAGGGAACCGATTGATTTTTATCCGGGGAAACCCAAAATGTCGGAAGGAGGAAACCCTTGATGGAAATCGGTATCAGCTTCACTCTTCTGGTCGGAGTCTTCTCCGGATTTGTCGCAGGCATGGCGTTCTGGTCTTTCCGGGACGTATTCGGTCTCTCCGATGCCCCTGGGCGAGAGCTCGCATCATATCTTCCCGGTTCAAACTATGTAGACGCCACCTACCGCGAGGCCCGTTCCGCCGAGATAGTTGCTGCTGCACTTCTGGGAGGGACATACGCCGTGCTTTATCACGGTCTGGCGGTTTTTACCTCCGGGGCACCGGCGCTCAGCCATTCCGCGCTCACACTTGCAGTGCTCTACGGTCTTCTGGTGCCTTTTACCGGGGCAGAGATGGTGGATCGCCTGAACAACTCCCCCGAATTCCTGGAGGCTTACCGCAGGCATAAACTGAAGTGGGGCTTCCTTTACTTTGTCTACGGCACGGTACTTGGGATCGTTTTCCACTTCGCAATCTACACTCTGGCCATCTAGCTGGAGACGCTGTACATGGTCCACCTGCCCGAGCCCTCGGACTCAACCAGGTTGTAGTGTTCCATCTTGTTGAGGTATTTCCTGAGCATCCTCTCGCCCTTCGGATCCTCGGATCTCTCCTTGTAACGGTCGTAGAGCGTTCTCGGCTTTATCTCCTCTTCCTCCTCGATTATCTCGTAGAGCCTCTGCTGGTGGTCGTTCAGTTTCTCGACGTTCTTCTGCCTGTTGTGGTCCTTGGCCTCGGGCACCGCGTCGTTTATTATCTCGCTGGTGATCTTGTCTTTACCCTCCTCCTCGGCTGTTCTCGCCGCTGACCGGAGGATCCCTATGGCTATGCGGGCATCCCCCTCCGCGGAGAGCGCTATCTTTTTTATGCCGCTACGGTCTATAGCGCCTGGTCTGAGGCCTTTGTCCGCTCTTGCGGAGAGTATATCCTCCAGCTGGTCGGGCGAGTACTCCTTGAAACGTATCCTTTTCATCCCCATCAACCTGCTTCTCACCCGTTCGTCCATGTTGTAGAAGACGCTTTCCTCCGTGTTGGCTATCATGACCAGGTAGACGTTCGGGATGCTGTTCAGGTCGTAGAGAACTTTGTCGTCCTCCAGCTGGTCCACCTCGTCCAGTATGAGGACGTACGGGGAGTCAACATGTTTCTTCAGCCGGGTGTAGAGCTCGTCCGTTGGAGTGGACTGCCGGTGTACCTGCAGGGTTTTCCCCAGCCCCTCCAGTGCCTTGTACAGCACCTTGAAACGGTTGTAGTTCTCCCAGCAGTTTATGTACTTGTAGCGGAAGTCCAGGAGCTCTTCCTCCAGTTTCTGCAGGGTATGGCGGGAGGTGCAGGTCTTCCCGGTCCCCGGGGGCCCGAATATGAGCGTGTCCTCTCCATCCTGGTCCTGCAGCAGCGGTTCAAGGCTGTTAGATAGAGACTTGACCTCCTGATCCCGGTGGACTACCTCTTTCGGGATGAATTCGTCCCGCAGCACCCTCGCATCTGTTATCATAGGTCTGTAAAGGAATTGCCGCCCATCTAATTTAAAAGGAATTCTGTGAATTCCGCTAGTTCCGGTTGGATGAGGAGGCGGGCGTTATATCGCTACAGTAACCTTCAATCGGTTCACAAGCCTCCTCAAACCGGAATCGATCTCTCGATCGGGATCCCGCGGAAGTTCTCTGAGGTTCTTCATCTCCTTTCGTCTCATGGCGAGCCTCCGCAGAAGCGGGTTGTTTTCCCCCTCCCCCTCCTGCATGCCACACTTTCTCGCCCCTTTTAAAATGGTGAACGGGGTCCGTTCCGGCACTTCCGTTACTTTTTTGGTGGCTGGAGAAGCAGGAGGTTTGAATAAGTTTCGACAACTGTCTCAATACACTTTTAAACTCCTTCAGGCTCTCTACGCCGTAAAATAGTTAAAGAAGGGGTGTCCATCATGTATCATGGGATCCGGGGATACGCGGACGCTTATAGAGGAAACCGTGGAGGAAAATGATGGTATAAGCTTCACGGAGTTGAAGGATGAGACGGGTCTCTGCAACGGCGTCCTGCAGTATCATATCCGGCGTTCCGATAAGATACACAAGAAGAAGAGTGCCATACTCCCTGTCGGAAGATGTGAGGAGTGCAGGTTCAACGAGATCTGCCAGGACCGTTGTGTCCACGGCGTTCTGCGGAAGGACATGAAGAGGGAGATAATTGAGCGTCTGGAGGATGGAGAGAAACAGAAAGATATAGCAGAGGCTCTTGGGCTGGATAAATCGACTGTCAGCTACCACATCCGGTATCTCAAGAATTCGGGTGTGCTGGACGAACAGAAGCAGGTAAGACAGCCCGTGAAAGCTGCGGCCGAGCTCTGAATTTTTTTTGAGTTTGCCCGGCAGGAGATTTCTACGAGAAAAAACATTAAACCAGGCAGAACGGTTTTTATCACATGGAGGTCGCCTGGTTTGACGCCGAGGAATGGGAACGCGAGTACCTGGAAGAGAAGGACCTGTCGTTTGAAATAGAGTTCTTCGAGGAACCTCTGGAGCCGGGAAATGTCGAGAAGGCGGAAGGTTTCGACGCGGTCTCCGTTTTCGTGACCTCTGAAGTGGATGAAGAAGTTCTCGAACAGCTTGACGCTAACCTGGTCGCCTGCCGTTCCACAGGTTACGACCACGTGGATGTAGACACCGCCACGGACCTGGGGATCGCGGTCGCCAACGTCCCGAAGTACGGAGCGACTACGGTCGCGGAGCACACGATCGGTCTCATGCTGGCCATCTCGAGAAAGATATACGAGGCCATAAGAAAGGTTGACAGCGGCGAATTCGACCACGAAGGCCTGAGAGGTTTCGACCTGGAGGGCAGGAAACTGGGGGTCATAGGCACGGGTGCGATAGGTAAACACGTTATACAGATTGCGAAAGGTTTCGGGATGGAGGTGATAGCCTCGGATCCCCGCCCGGATCGGATGGCGGAGAACCGGCTGGGCTTCATGTACGTCTCCACGGAAGACCTTCTTAGGCAGGCGGACATAATCAGTCTTCACTGTCCGCTGACCGAGGCCACGAGACATATGCTCTCCAGCGAGGAGTTCGAAAAGATGGACTCAACGGTGGTAATAAACACGGCTCGCGGCGAACTTATCGACACCGAGGCACTTATCGAGGCGCTGGAATCCGGGAACGTAAAGGCTGCGGGACTCGATGTCCTGGAGGAGGAGTGTTACATAGAGGACGATATAGAGTACCTCAGCGATCTGAAGGATGAATGCGATCCAGAGGTCGTGCTCGAGGACCACATACTGATGGACCGTGACGACGTGCTTGTGACCCCTCACAACGCGTTCAACAGCGAGGAAGCTCTGCAGCGTATAGAGGAAACCACCCTGGAGAACATACGTGCAAGGAAGAACATCGTCAACCATCCAGGTTAAGCGAGAGGAGGAGCAGGGCAGCGAACACGGTCAGCGACATCATCGGCACTGTAACGTATCCGAACTGGAACGTGTACGTTGACGAACACTCGACGAGGCCGGAACATCCGAAGGAAAGTTTCTCTATCATCTGTATAAGGTAGTGGTAGACCGCGACCGTCCCTCCCACAAGGTTCAACGGCACCAGGTAGTCGGTGACGTCCTCTTTCTCAAGCAGTAACGCTGTACCCGTGAGGAGGACCTGCGGGTAGAGAAAGATGCGCTGGTACCAGCACAGCATGCAGGGCTGCCATCCGGCAGTGTACTCCAGCAGCAGGCTCCCAAGGCTCCCGCCCAGCGAGACAAGGAACAGTAGTTCCAGCCGGTACCGGTACATCCTCTCCAGGTCCACTCTTCTACCGGCGAGATCCAGCAGCCAGATAAACAGTACCGAAACTATCAGCAGATCCGCTACAACAGTGGCCGCTGCAAATACTCGGGCAAGTAGCACATTTCAAACGTTCTCCCGGGATTTAAATCTGTAGCGGTTACAGACGGTTCGGTAACTGTACCACAACCTGTTTTTAACTCCTGTATCCCAGGGTTAACTATGGTCGAGTGCGATTACTGCGGAGAAGAGTTCTCCTCCGAAACAGAGCTACATGCGCACTGGGAGGAACATGAAGGCGAACTGAACTCCCACGAGAAGGAAAAGATGAAGAAGGCGAGGAGGAAACTGGAGAAGGAAAAGGAAAGCAAACTGGAGAGACGGAAAAACATCGTCTTCAAGGGTTTGACTGCTGTGCTCGGCCTCGCTCTACTCGGCTTCGTCGCGACCCAGGTAATAAGTTTCGGAGGAGGTGGCGACTACTCCCTTGAGGGCCAGCCGATGCTGGGCAACGAGTCCGCCCCGGTAACGGTAGTGGAGTTCGCTGATTACCGCTGCCCTTACTGCAAGATGTTCGAGGAACGCGTGTTCCCCAAACTGAAAGAGAACTACATCGAGACCGGAAAGGTCAAGTTCTACTTCGTGAACTTCGCCTTCCTGGGTCCCGGCTCCACACAGGCCGCGATAGCCAGCGAATGCGTCTACAACCAGGACAGGCAGGAATTCTGGGAGTTCCACGCGTATGTTTACGAACACCAGGGACCTGAGGCGCAGAGATGGGTCACGAAAGACCTTTTGATGAGTTTCGCAAGGAACGCCACAGAGGGACTGGACTACCGGCAGCTTGAACAGTGCATCTCCAGCCAGAAGACTCTCGACGAGGTCCGGAAAGACAAGAGGATGGGGATCAACCGTGGCGTCTCCTCGACCCCGAGCGTCTTCGTCAACGGCCAGCTAGTGAAGAAATGGCGCTACAGCAACCTCAAAGAGGTTATAGAGAAAGAGCTGGGTAACTGATGGCTCACCAGCAGGCTTAAATCCTTCACCTCGCAGCCATTGTCCATGAGCTGGAAAGAACACGTCAAACAGGAACGCAGAGAAAAGGACGACTTTCTCGAAAACCATCCCAGGTCTCCCATCCCGCGAGACGAACGCGAGGAGTTCGACGGCCTGGACTACTTCCCGTTGAAAGAGGATTTCCGCTTCGAGCTGGAGCTACACGAACACGACGACAAGGAGACAAGAGTGATAGGGACCTCCACCGGCGGCGAAAGAGAGTACACTCGATGGGGAGAGTTCCGGTTCGAGATCGGGGGAGAGGAGTACGTTCTACAGGCATACAAGTCGGATCCGGACGAGGAAAGACTCTGGATACCTTTCAAGGACGAGACCAACGGGGAGGAGACCTACGGCATGGGCCGGTACCTCGACCTGGAGGAGAAAAGGGGCGGTAAATGGGTACTCGATTTCAACCAGGCCTACAACCCGTTCTGCGCCTACTCAGAGAACTACGAGTGCGCCCTTATCCCGCAGGAGAACCATCTCGACGTCAGGATAGAGGCTGGAGAAAAATCCTACCACTGAAGCATCTCAGGAGTCTCCGGCTCCAGGATGCGTTCCGCATCGTTTTCATCCGTGGTGTTGTCCATGTCCAGGAGCGCCACGTTCTCCGGGTTCAGGAAACCCGGGAGAAAGTTCTTCCCAGGCAGGCGGAGCCGTGGGAAGGGCACCAGGAAACATTTCCTTCCTTTTCTTTCGTAGACCCTCCTGGCGTAGTCGCTTATCTGTATCTTCTCCGGTCCACCCACCTCGAGGATCTCGCCCCCGAAGCCGTGGAGTGAGGACTCAACTACCGCTGCCAGGTCTCCCGCGGTTATGGGTTGTACCCGGGCCTTGATCTTGGGGAAAAGCCTGGTGATGGAGAGTTTCTCCATCATCTCCAGTAGATGGTTGCCCTCCCCCGCGACAACCGAGGGCCGGATGATGGTATGTTCCATGTCGGACTCCTCTACCAGTCGCTCTGCCTCTCTTTTGGACCTGAAGAAACTGTGGTCGACCTCCCCCACACCCAGGGCGCTTATGTATACTATTCTGTCTGCGTTCACACCCTCGACTATGTTTCTGGTGCCCTCCACATGGACCTCACGGTAGTCCTCCGGGGTGTACATACCAGGTGCGAGCCCTACAGTGTGGATCACCGCATCGAAATCTTTCTCGATATCAAACTCCTCCGTTACATCGACCTGGTAGTCTGCGTCCCCAAGGTCCAGGGTGTACACGTTTTCATCCAGAAGTTCCTCTATCCGGGAGCCGATAAAACCTCTTCCACAGAGCAGCACTTCCATAACTCTCCCTTTGTCCCGCAACCGCTTAACTTCTTGGGGTAGAATCATAAGCATTGCCGGACTATTCCAGTCCAGATGGGAATCCAAGAGTTTCTCTGGAAATATCTGGTGGGTCCCGTGATGGCGGACGCCCACAGCGCCGAGACCGCGACCTGGCACAGCGTCGTGGCCCATACCGGATACAACCCCTACAATACTGTCGCATGGGCTCTTCTCGCTACAGCCTTCGCTTACCTCATAATCCGTTCTTTCAGGCGATACGACATAGAGTTCGATAACACGACCGTGGTTTACTCGGTACCTTTCATACTGCTCGGCGGACTCCTCCGCTTCATCGAGGATGCCGCAGCCGTCCCGTTCTTCCTCCGGCCGTTCCTGATAACCCCGGCACTGTACTTCCTGGTCACGGGAGTCTACTTGGTCGCGCTCTTCACCGCCACCGCGCTAACCACGGGCAGAGAGGAAAGGGACCGCGTCTTTCTCGCGGCAGGACTGGCCGTACTCGCACCGGCAGCGGTATACACCGTTCTGGTTCTGGAAAGTCTCGGTTTCGACCTTTTCCTCGCGGTAAAGGCCCTGATCCTGACAGTGGTCCTCACATACCTCTTCAAAGTGTTCGTCTCCGGAACCGTCTACGACAGGAAAGCATACCATATCGCGGCTTACAGCCAGTTCTTCGGAGGGGTTGTCAGCATGATGAGCGTCACCCAGGGCTACACACAGAAACAGCTTCTGGCACAGGCCTTTACAGCGATTCTAGGCGCTCCCGGGATACTGGTGGCGAAAACCGCTGTCCTCGCGGCCGCGCTCTACCTTTTGAAGGACATCGAGGACGGACCCACAGAGGCCGTGGTGGTGACCGCACTGGTCGCTATAGGCCTCGGAACCGGTCTCAGGGTCTTCCTGAGGATGCTGACAGGCGTATAAATTAAAACCAGGGTTCTGACGGAACCGTTGGGAGCTATCCGGTTCGCTGAAGAACCAGGACACTCCCTGCCAGCCACTGATGTAAATAAAATAAGTATCGGAATCAATCCTAGTTTATGGTAAAGGATATCCCGGAACTGATCCGAAGATTCGAGGATGATTTCTCCTCCGAGGATAGAGTCGTTGGAGTAGGAGCGATGATCCTGCAGGGAGGGAAATTCCTTTCCGTCCTGGAGAAGAAGGATTACTGGGACAGAGGCGAAATAACACGCATAAGTTACCAGAACGTTGGAGGCCAGGTGGAGGAAGGAGAAAGCGTTTACGAAGCCTTGCGGCGAGAAGCCTCCGAAGAGATAGATTGCGGCCTGGAGATAAAAGACTCGCAAGAAACAGTTTTGACCGATGTAGACGGTTCCTGGAGAAAAGTGGGCCTTGAAGAAGAGACCTCCCCCGTCCTGGTCAGTAGAGAGAAACATGACGGAAAGCCCGGAAGGCCGGACGCCGAAGGCAATTGGTATCTTCTTGGATTCCTATTCAGGGGAGAAGTCAAGGGAACCCCGGAACCCTCCCGTGAAGTCCCCGCCCTTGCAACCCTATCTGAGGGATTACTGAAGAAAAGAGAATTCACGAAGAAGCAGCTGGTCGAGGAAGCCGGAGAGCTGATTGAGAAAGAACCTATCCCGGCAGACGCCCGCTTCTATCCAAAATTCTCTATGAAACAACTCCTGGATTACAGGGATATCCTGCCTGTTGAGAGGTTTCTAACCGATTAATCGGTGGATGCTGCCTCTCTTTCTAACTCCCTCAAGCCGCAGATCTTCCTGGTGATCTAAAAGACGGATTATCGTTCATCCGTCTTTTTAATCAGGTGCCAGCC
>JBDGSE010000024.1:0-1722 GCA_042217695.1 Candidatus Nanohaloarchaea archaeon
GAATGCTGCGTTGCCGAGTGCGCCTGCGATGTTGACGGCGCCGACAACGTCTACGGTTTTGGCACTTTCGCCCACTACGATCGTGGACTGGACGTTCCCGTCTTCGCCGACGAACGGCTGGGGGAAGTCGCCCAATGTGTAGCTGGATCCACTGGACCCGCTGGACTGTGCTGTTGCGAAGGCTGCGCCTCCTGCAAGTGTAGCACCGACCAGCAGTGCGGAACCTGCTACGGCTTTACCATAAGACTTGAGTTTTTTGATGTTCTTCATGGTTTGTTCACCTTGTTGTTTTGGAGTGCGAGGTGCGCACTGGACGGTGTCGGGTAACGGAGCCCGTCCCGGCTCCGCGGGATCCCGATTCCCGTTAAAAAGATTTTATGTATAACAGCGGGTTGTCGGGAACCCTGTCGCTAGAGCTGTATCTCTTATCTACCTTTTACGTTAACCACCTTTTTAAATGGTGTGGTGGAAAGCCCGGTTCTAACCGTTCATAGAGAGGTTTTAAGCAGTTTTAGACGTTTGTAACTGTTCCGGAATCGTTTAAACTGCCTCGATTCTGTGTTCAAGCCTTTAGCATCCTCCGATTATGCAGGAGAAGGGCGGAAAAGGCTTCTTTCTCAGGGATTTTTCTGGAGGGTTTAAAACCGTTTTGAGGCCCGGAAAATGCTTCTTTTCGTGAAAGAGAGTCGTCTGAACCTTTATGAACTTTTTACCGCCCGATCTAAAACCGGGTTTTGTTCGGTCTGAAACGAATTTTCGGGGTTAGAAAGTTCATCGACCCGGTTTTCTGGACATGAACCAGGTGAATGTTGGACGGGGTCGAACAGTCCTTGCCTGTGGGTTCGACCCGGGCCTGTCAGCAGGTGAACTGGGTCATCCTGGAACGGCAGCGGTAGTTCCAGCTCTTGATCCCTGCGTAGGTCAGCACGAAGTCGGTCTCCTTCCCGACCGGCGGCATCTCAGCCTCAGTGAGACATGTGTAGCTCTCCCCGGGGTGGAGTGTGGCGTTGGTATTGAAGCATCCGGCAGCCCTGAACTGCCTGGTGCCGGGCGGGCTGTAGGTAAGCCTGAGTTGTGTGGTGTTGACGACGGTGGCTCCAGTGTTCTTTATCTCGAACCTGAGGGAGTCGTTCACCGGGTAGACCGAGCCGAACCCCAGGTCCGTTTTTATCGCCTTTTTCTGTTGCTGTATCCTGTACATACCTACGGCCAGCAGCGCCGCTGTGAAAACCACTATGACCGTGGAGACTGCCACGAAAAACTTCATGCATCGTTTTTAGTGTCAGAGGTTTTAGAACCCTGTTGCCCCGGGAAACCGGGGGCGGAGTACGAAATTCTTATAGAGAATTTCTAGAGCAGAAGTCCTCAAGGAGAACTTCAAGAGTTGAAACATGGCCTCTCTGTGAGAAGCCCGCCCTAGAAAGTCGAAGATTTTCGGTTGCCGGTTAAATGCCGGGGCGGAGATTTGAACCCGAAGCTCGCCGGAACGGGAGCTTCTGACAGCAAATCTCGCCCAAGAAAAAGTTGCCGGGGCGGAGATTTGAACTCCGGAACCCCTGCGGGACGGGATCTCCTATCGCAGCTTTCATGGTACGAAAGCTGTTTGAGCTCTCGTCCTCCACTTCCCGGTCGGGAAGCTGGTTCAAAGCCTGTTGAGGGCTTCGATCGGAGGACGCGAGGTTCTTAAGTCCCGCGCCTTTGGCCACTTGGCTACCCCGGCAT
>JBDGSE010000024.1:1822-6466 GCA_042217695.1 Candidatus Nanohaloarchaea archaeon
CCGGGTTGACAAGATTTAACTTGGCTACCCCGGCGTTTGTTTAACGCTGGGCCGAGAAGACTTTCAAGGTCTTCGACCCCGGCATACGAAGGTTCTACGAACCTTCTTGGACCTCCTGCACAGAAAGGTTTTTTGTGAGTCAACTGTTTAATAGAGGGGTCGTAAAAGGGAAAGGGTTGGAAGGGGTGTTCAGAGCCTTAAACTGTCCTCCCCTTCGTAGCCAGATGTGTTGTATCCCTCGGCGATGGGTATGTCGTCCCGGACTCCGCCGACCTCGACGACGCCGTCTTCTTCCATGAGGTAGGCGTCTTCTTCCGCGGATAACGGGTCGTAGCCGTCCCAGTCGTCGCCGTAGAACTCCGGGTCCAGTCCGTCGAGCTGTCTTTCAAGCGCGGGTACGGCCTCTAGGACGTCGCGTGCGTCCAGTTTGCCGTCGGCCAGGAGCCGGGCGATGCGTTCCGATTCCGCGTCGACTTCGCGGGCGATCTCTCCTTCCCTGCCCGTTACCAGCTGTTTCTCCAGTTTGTCCTGTCTTTCACGGTCCTGCGCGGTCTCGGGTTTGGCCTCTGCTACATCGCGAGTGATACTTCTACCTGTATGTGTCATGGACAGGTAACTAATGAAGGAGAGAGTTTAAAAATATCTGTAGTAGAAAGTTTAAAGCTCTTCCACGGCTTCCTCGAATTCGTCGAGGTCTTCCTGGATGGTCTGGATGGCTTCCTCTACCAGTTCCCTGTTCCCGTAACCGGAGGTAGATTCCACGCTGAACATGTATTCGCCGTCGCCGAGTTTTTCGTAGCCTACAGTGCCGCCCTGGTGCTTCGCGTGTTTACGCCCGGTGTTGAGTACCGCGGTTCCCTCAAGTTCGACGGCCTGGCCTTCCTTGAGCTCCACGAGAAGCGTGTCAGGGTTGACGGGTTCGGCCTCGTCGTTCCCGGCCTGGATGTCTTCTGCGAGAAGTTTGCCGGGACCTTCCTTTTTCGCGGCGATGTGGACCTCGTCCTCTCCGTCGACGTTCTTCGGGATTGTCCAGGGCACCTGCCCCATCCTGTTCGCGAGGACCTCGTCGAAGAGCCCGGACTCGTTCTTCTGTATCTCGAGTTCCTTTATCGCCAGTGTCTCAACGCGTGAGACCATCGCCCTTCTCAGGGAGTTGGCCACCGCGTCGTTTCCGTCCTCGAGTTTCAGTTTCAGTACGCCGTGTTCCTCTCCCTCGACTTCAAAGTTCATACTCTTCTACCTCTCTTGCCGCCTTTCTCCCTGCATCCGTCGTGGGGTACGGGTGTGACGTCCTCGATACTTCCGACCTCGACGTCCGAACGGGAGATGGCCCTGATAGCGGGCTGTGCACCCTTTCCAGGCATCTTGTGTTTCTGTCCTCCGGGCGCTCTTACCCGGATATCGACTTTTTCGATCCCCTTCTCCTGGGCTTCCTCGGCGGCCTGTTTCGCGGCCTTCATGGCGGGGAAAGGTGAGCCCTGGAGACGGCCCTTGTCCGTCACCATTCCCGCGGAGATGCGGGTGATGGTCTCGGCCCCTGTGGCGTCTGTAAGATGTACTATAGTGTTGTTAAAGCTTGAGTAGATGTTCACAACTCCTTTCTTGGTCATGTTTAATTGTCACCTTCCTCTTCTTCTGTCTCGGTTTCGTCTGCCACTTCTTCCTCATCTTCTTTCTGGGTCTCTTCCGAGGGTTCGGGCAGTTCGACCTCGACATCCTTCTCTTCCTCCTGCGTGAGCAGGTAGCCGGGCACGTCGACCCTCTGGTCTCCGATGTAGACGTGTCCGTGGACCACGAGCTGGCGGGCTTCTTTCGCGGTATCGGCGTATCCCTTCCGGTTCACCGCGGTCTGCAGCCGCCGGTCGAGGATGTCCGTGGTCTGGAGGCCGAGTATCTCGTCGAGTTCCGCGTTTTCGCGGACAAGTCCGAGTCTGTTGGCGCGTTCGATTATGTCTTTTCTCTCTCCGCCCTCCTCGGATACCAGTTCGCGGGCTTCACGTCTTAACGAGCGGAGGAGGGATTCGGCGCGGTAGATCTCCTTCTTGTTCTTCAGTCCGTAGGTCGTCATCAGTTCGTCTTCTTCCGCGATGCGTTCCTCGCTCCATCCCTCGGTGGGTGTCTCGTACTGTTTTGTGAGTTTCTTTACCACTCGAAGATCACCCTGTGACTTTCTGCGATTTGAAAATCTCTGATTTTCTCATTTACTCTTCACCTTCTCCGCCGCCTTCAGCGGCCTCTTCCTGTATGCGGGCACGGGAAACTCCGATCTTGCTGCCGGAGCGGAACGAGGACTTCGTCTTCTGTCCTCTAACAGGCAGCCCGATCTCGTGTCTCCAGCCCTTGTAGGAGTCGATCTCCTTCAATCTCCGGATGTCGAACTCCTTCTTCAGCTCCAGGTCGGATTCGATCAGGTGCAGGTCTTCCCCTGTCTCCCTGTCTTTCCGCCGGTTCCTCAACCATCCGGGGATCTCGACCCTGTCCGGGTTCTTCACTGTCTCCTCTATCTCGTCTATCTTTTCGTCTGAAAGGTCTCCGATCTTTTCGTCGGAAAGGTCCATGGCCTCTGCGATGGCCTGGCCGTACATGTCTCCGACTCCTTTCAGTGCAGTCAGCGCTTTTCCTACCGGTTGCGTACCGTCGATACCGGTTCTTGCTATCCTTACGACTTCTCTGGTCTCGGACATTTGTAACCCGTAACTCCAAAATCTCGACTAAATCTTATAAAGGTGAATACGGTGTCACGGCAGGGACGGAGACCAGTTTAATATTCGGCTAGAGGCCATACTGTACCGATGACAGAACTCGATACAAAGGCCGTGGCGTTCTCCGCAGGGGCGCTCTGGGGCGGAGCCATGCTTTTGCTCGGATGGCTTGCCGCCTTTGCTGGCGCAGGGACAGCTCTCGTCCAGGCGTTCGGCTCGATCTACATCGGTTTCGCCCCGACAGCTGTGGGCGGCGTCATCGGCGGTGTCTACGGTTTCATCGACATGGCCATCGGCGGTTACCTGTTCGCCTCTATTTACAACTGGGCGGAGGGCCGTTTCTAGCCCTCCCCCCTTATCATTGAAATCTGTACCAGAACCCTTATTCAACTCTCAGTGTCTTATCATCTCCATGCTCTGCGTTCTATCCTTCATCGTGTTCGCGTTCCTGGGCATCTTCTTCGCCGAGTACCGGGAACTTGCGAGAGAAGCATTTGACTGCATGCTCCAGAGGGCGAAAACGGGAGAGTGCGATGCGGACTTCGAGACAAGGATACGCTCCACGATAATCGGGAAGGCGATGGAACGCGACAGGAGACTTGCGAGGTTCCTGAACAGGCACCTGGAGAAGATAACCTGGCTGCTGCTGATAATCCTGGTAGTGGCGGGTTTCTTCGCAGTCGAGGGCCTCTACAACTACATCGCGTACGGCAACTGTGCGGGCCCGAACGCGCATGGAGGATGCGCGCTTGGAGCCATAGACCCCAGGAACTGGTTGCCCTTCCTTGAACCCGAGGTAAATCTCCCCGGGAACTACAGTGGTTGAGATGAGAAGGAACGATTTTCCGGTAAAAAACGTCTACCTGGACAGCGCCTGCATGTCGCTGAGACCACACCAGGTCATCGCCAAGATACAGGAATACTACGAGGAGTACCCTGCCTGTTCAGGCAGGAGCGCCCACTCGATGTCGACTAAGGCCTCCGAGGAGCTTGGAAAAGCGCGGGAAAAAGTCGCGGGGTTCATAGACGCCCCGAAGGAAAACCTGGTTTTCACGTCCGGCACCACGGAGTCGATAAACACGGTGGCGAAGGGCCTCGAGTTCGGAAACGTGTACATCTCGGACAGGGAGCACAACTCGAACCTTGTGCCCTGGCAGAGAACAGATGCAGAACTGAACGTTGTCTCGACCGAAGACGGTTTCGACCTGGCAAAACTGGACTCCGAACTGGAGGAAAACGATATAGTCAGCGTTGTACACGTTTCCAACCTTGACGCCTACGAGAACCCGATAGAGGAGATTGTTAAAGTGGCGAGGGAGAACAACGCCTACTCCATGATCGACGCGGCGCAGAGCATACCTCACAGGCCTTTCTCCGCCGGAGACGCGGATTTCGTGGCGTTCTCCGGCCACAAGATGCTGGGCCCCTCCGGCACCGGCGGGCTCTACGTCTCCGACAGGGTGAAAGACGGTCTGGAACCCTTAACGGAGGGAGGTGGTGCGGTGACCGACTCGACTTACACCTCCGCGGAGTTCAAGGCGTTCCCGGGGCGGATGGAGGCCGGTCTCCCGAACCTGGCCGGTTTCATCGGGCTGGGTGCCGCTGTCGACTACCTGGAGGATATCGGCATGCCCCGGGTGCATGAACACGAGAAAAAGCTCACGGAGAAGATGAGGAAAGGGCTTGAAAACATAGAAAACGTGGAGACCATTAGCAGGGGTCCGGGCATCGTATCTTTCCGCGTGGAGGGGATGGACCCGCACCAGGTCGCGATCCTTCTCGACGAGAAAGACATCGCGGTCCGGTCCGGGATGCACTGCGTCCATTCATGGTTCAACGCCCGTGGAGAAGAACCTCTCGTGAGAGCATCTCTACACCTCTACAACGATGAAAGCGACATCGAGAAACTTGTTGAAGCGGTGGAAGAGATAGCATATCTTGT
>JBDGSE010000025.1:0-6932 GCA_042217695.1 Candidatus Nanohaloarchaea archaeon
CCGTCTCTCCTACTTTTCACCTCATCTTAACTTTTTCTACAGAAAAATTTCAGCTACTTACGTCTACCGCTGTCGTCATGGCAAAGTAGGTGCCGGCATAGCCCTGATGGAGGTCCAGGCACTCGCTGTGCACGAACTCGGGGTGGTTCCCGTAACGGTCCACCTCATAGTTTTTCACCTTCACCCTGAAAGCCTGGTTGCTTACCCCACACTTCTGGATATCTAAACCGGCCAGTTTCCCGCCCGGATCGAAGATATAGAGGGCCTGGACCTGTGTGGGTGGGGCCTCCGCGTCGACGGCCTTATACACCGGTAAGGGTTTGCTATCTCCTTTTGCTCCCCAGTAGCCCTGGCTTATCTCCATCTCTCCAAGGTACTTTAGCCGCCCCTGGTAGACGTTGTTTTCAAAGTTTTTGATATCGAAGGCGGCCGAACAGCCCGATAATCCGGTCAGAGAAGCCGCTATACCTGCGGCGGAGGCCTTGACGATGGTCCTCCGGGCCATGTTCAGGCCGGACTCGATATCTTCTCTGGCCGACTTACATTCTTTGGCCGTCTTTACTGCCTTTCCGAGCTCTTTCCTGGCTCTATTCAGTCTTTTTTCGGCTTCAGACAGTTTTTTGAGCTCTCCAGATTCTCCCAGGACTTTTTCGATCTCCTGACCCAGTTTTTCCAGCTGCCTGGCCTCCTTTATCGCGGTTTCTGCCTCATGCTTTGCTTTCTCGGCCTCTTTATGGAGTTTTTCCGTGCTCTCGGAGGACTCATCCAGGTACGATGCCAGTTCTTCCACGTTCTCCCGCTTCGAGAAGGATTTCTGGCCGCTTTCCAGGGAGGAAAGGAGCGATTCCTGGCTGTTAAAGTTCTCCTTCAGTAGTTCCCCTACCTGGTGGAGTTCTTTCCCGGTCTCTTCGAGTTCTTCAGCAACCAGAACGAAAATATTTACTGCCTCAGTGTACTCGGAGCGGACTTCCTGGGCAAGCTGTTCGTCTGTTTCTCCCCCCTGCATCACTGATTCGAGCTGTGAAACTGTTTCTCGGACTTTCTGTAACTCGCTGCTTTCCCTTTTCTCGGTTTCTTCGACCTCTTTTTCCTCGGAGAGGATTTTCTCAAGACCGTTCTGTACCCTGGAGAGAGTTCTCTATACTTTTGAGCCCGCTCACACTGTATATTCGTTGTTCTCATCTTTAAATCTTTGATCTGGCCGGCTATTGGAGGATATTAAAACGAGGAGAAGGTTATAATATACCAGAACCAGATATCTGTCGAGAGGGATGAGTCAAGGATGCAGGTGTTTTCATCGAGGAGACGCAAGGTAGAGGCAGCGATCCTGATCTCAACCGTATTTGCTGCAGGCGGTCTGGGGTACAACTTCTTTTCAAGTTCTATCGCCCTGGAACCGGGAAAGCTTGCCGCAGCGATAGGGCCCTACGGCCCGCCGGGAGTCATCCTGCTCCAGTTCGCCCAGGTATTGATAGCGCCTTTGCCACCCATCACACCGGTTATAAGCGGGATGCTTTACGGAGTCGGTGCAGGCACTATCTACAGTATGGTGGGTGCGGCGGCGGGAAGCCTGGCCGCCATACTTATCGCCCGGAGGTACGGGAGAACCGCTGTTAAGAAGTTCCTGTCGGAAGAAGCGATGGAGAGGTTCGACAGTTACACTTCAGGACACGGTTACCTGCCCTTTATAGTGCTGTTCGTCTTTCCAGGATTTCCTGACGATGCACTCTGCTTTATAGCAGGGCTAACACGGCTTGACTGGAAGAAGTTGTTCCTGATAGGCTGGCTTGGCAGGCTTCCCGGTATAGCTCTACTTGCAATGACAGGCAGCAGTGCAGCACAGGCCAACACCTTCATGTTTGTATTGTCGGGAGGAGCCGTCGCAATTATCAGTTACGTCTCCGTACGGTACGAGCGGGAGCTGGAAAAGATGGTGGAGTACGTTGAAAAGGAGGGGGTTACCCTGTTTGACGCTGTCTGGCCGCGTTAGGACAAACAAATTAAATCTGTCTGCATCCCATGTCAGATATGGGCGCGGTTAAATCGGTCCTGCCAGCAGACACCGGTAAAGAAGATTTACTGTCGCTATTCCCCGTCTTCTCGCTTCTCCTGGGAGCGTTCAGCCTGGCGACCTACCCCTATATCCCGGAACTCTCGGTTCCCTTCTATATGTTCTTCCTTTCTGTCGTGGTCCTTGGAGACAGGATTATCAAACGCTCTGGCTCCAGCCGTGTCTCGTCGCGTGGATGGCTGGGGTTCGCTAGCTTCTCTATCACCGTGCTTCTGAGCAGGGCGTTTATAAATACGGCAGGGATCGCTACGCCAAAAAGCACCGGGAGTCTGGGACCTTTCCTGGTCGAACAGGTCTGGTTCCATGGCCTGCATCTCCACCACTACATAATCGGGTTCTTCCTGGCGGGGGCTGCAGGCTACCTGGCTATAAGAGGCCGGTTGTCCGAAAGGAAGACCTGGATACTCGCCGGCACCGGTCTGGGGCTGGTGGCAGATGAGTTCGGGATACTGGTTGCAGGACAGACATATCACAGCCTGATGTCCTATCCTGTGATAATGGCTTTACAGCTCTTACTGTTTATTCTCCTGGTCAGAGATGCAGGAAGGTTGCCGGGTGCTGACTGAATGTCCTGTACTGGTTTTACTGGCGGACACGTGGTCCCCGCGTCTGTTCAAAGAGGCTAGATCCCGGGAAATATGGATATAAGGTAGCCGGTAAGGATTATGGCTGCGGTAACTACGCCTATCAGAGTCGCCAGCATCCTGTTGTCCATGACGTCCTTCAGCATGACGAATTCGGGCAGGGATAATCCGGCAGCTGCCATCATGAAGGTTACCGCTACAGATACAGGGAGGCCTTTCGCCATCAGCGATTCAACGACCGGTATCACCGCGAATATGTTGGTGTAGACCGGTACCGCCAGCAACACCGCTACAGGAACTGCCCAGACCGTGGAGGCGTACCTCCTCAGTAGATCGGTCGGCAGGTAGCCGTGGATCAACGCTCCGAGAGCTGTTCCCACGAGGACGTACGGAGTGAACCTCTTCATCTGGTCGTAGGTGTCCCTGTACGCTTCCTTCCATCTGTTGTCTACCTCTGTCTCGGCGACGTTTCCTCTCTCGATGTTTTTCTCGAAGCCGAGTTTCTCGAGGGAGTAACCGGCTATCATGCTGATTGTGAGGCCTACCACGGTGTATAGCAGTGTTATCTTCCAGCCGAACGCGGTCCAGAGTATCGGAATCGCCACCAGGTTAACTATCGGAGAGGTCAGCAGGAAAGTGAGCGTCGGACCGATGGAAACCCCTGCACGGAGGAAACCCATGAAAAGCGGTATCGTTGAACAGGAGCAGAATGGGGAGAGTGTCCCGAAAAAAGATGCCAGAGGGTACTGTACTGTTTTATGCCTGTCGAGATACTCGCTGATCTTCCGGGGTGTGAGGTAGGTTCTCAGGTAGTTAAGGCCGAAGAAGAGGACCGACATCAGCGCGAGAATCTTCACCGAATCATGGATCCAGAATGATACGACTCCAGCAACCGACTCCGGGATTCCGAGTGAAAGAAGGAAAGAGGAGATTGGGGGAGTCATGCCTCTTCCTCTACGATCGCCATGATCTCCTCGGGTTTGAGGATTGAGCCCTGTTTCTTGAGTTCTCCATCGATTGCGAGTCCCGGAGCCGACATCATACCCATCTTGCTGGCTTCCGTTAAGTCGTAGACTTCCTCGATCTCTACGTCCTCATCCAGTTCTTCTACAGCCTTTTCCGTGTTCTCTTCCAGCTTCTGGCATTTCGGACATCCCCTCCCGAGAATCTGTATTTTCACCTTCTAACACCTCCATAGCCTCGATCAGGTTTTCGACCGCTTCCCTCTGCGGAACCGTCGAGATCAGCTTGCGCCCGTCCTTCTCGGTCTCGATAATCCCTGCCTCATCCAGTTTCTTGACATGCCTGGAGATGACTGACCTGTCGCGGGGACACATCTCGTCCAGTTCGCAGATACACACTGGTTCATGTTCCATGATAAGCTCCAGGACGTGGAACCGGGTGTCGCTCGAAAGCGCCTTGAATATTTGCATACATGTACATATATGCATATATTTAAAAATGCCTGGGTTGGCCGGTCGTCACGGGTGTCTCTTAGTTCCTGGCTACACATTCTATGATGGATGTCTGCGAGCTCCCAGAGCTGTACTGTTCTCTGTCCACAGGGTTATCCTCGGAACTACTTTTCGATGATCCGGGCAAAGTGTTCCGCCAGTTTCCCGGACTCCTCTGTCAGAGGCCTGGAGAAGTTTTCCTCCCGCCATTCCATTACTGTGGCCCTGATACTTCCGGTCACCATCGTGGCGAAGACCTCGGGTTCCACCTCCTCGCTGAAAATCCCCGCCTCCTGACCAATACGGACCAGCTCCTCTAACCTGGATTTTTTTCCGTTCCTGTGCTTGCGGAAAAGCTTCTCGACCTTTGGGTACCTCGAGAAAACTTCGTCGTGGAACAGTATCGCTGTTGCCTCGGGGTTGTCTTCCAGTTTCCGGAAGAGCTCCTCGAAAAGAGTGTTGAGGAGTCTCTCGGGGGAGTCGAACTCGAGCTTTTCCCGGTCCACGAGATCTATAGAGAACACTTTCTCCGCCATTCCCTGGATTATATCCTCTTTGGAGTCGAAGTGTCTGTAGACGGCAGCCTCCGATATACCGATTCTGTCGGCTATCTCACCAACTGTTATGTGGGCGTGCCCCTTCTCGTGGAGAAGCTTTAAACCTTCTTCAAGTACTTCTTCACGTCTCTCCTCCCTGCTCTTTCGCCGACCCATGCCAGTAAGTTAGTCTTCACTAACTTTATAAGTTGGCTTCGGAAACATTTGAGGTATGAGAGAAAAACTTCTGCTCCTGGCCGTTGTCATCATCTTCGCCTCAAGCTCTGCAGTGGCTTCCACCACGATAAGCGACATATCGGATACAAGAGTCGTGCCTGGCAGCAGCTTCACGGTCCAGGCAACCATACATAATACGGGGTACGAGGATGCCACATACAAGCCTCTGGTGCTGGATCTACCTGAAGGTTTCGAAGTTATAGAAAGGCCTGACAGAGAGCTTATAGGGCTCTGTGCAGACTGCAGCGTTGAGAGGACGTTCAATATCCGGGTGAAGGAGGGGACGCCATCAGGTTCTTACCGCCTGAAGCTAGAACCTGACCCGTCATACGATACAGGTTTCGGACAGGAGAAAACATTCCTCATCGTTGTAGACGGCAAGGCCAACCTGTTTGCCTCCATGGATGTCCCGGAGGTCATGCAGGGAGGAAGCACTGAAGCCTCGGTAAAGATAAGAAATACGGGTACGGATACAGCATCCCAGGTCTCCATCACGCTCTCGATGCCTGACGCCCGTTTAAATCCTTCAAAACTTTATCTGGGGTCTCTGAAGCCTGGGGAGAGCGTGGTCAGGACTGTAGAACTCCGAGCCAGTGACTCAATCCCGTCAGGGCCGTCGGAGATCCAGATAACCTCCAGGTACAGAGACGAGGGCAAAATAGTGGAGAAGGCCTCCAGCTCGGTGTACATACAGGAGAACGCGGAGATAACTGTCTCCCAGGTCAAGACCGGGGAGGCGTTTATCGGATCGGAGACAAGGGTCCTGATAGAGCTTCAAAACACCGGTCCGGGAGAGGCCGAAAAACTTTCCTCGCATCTCACATGTAAGAACGCTGAAGTCCAGGACTCCAGAGCCTTCGCCGGATCACTTGACTCAGAGGAAAGCGTTCCAACGGTTTACAGGGTAGTGCCGCGTTCTGAAGAGGTAAAATGTGTTGTGGAGGCAAGCTACGTTGACTCCGGTGAGGAACAAATGAAAAAGTCCTTCGAAATCAGTGCCTCCAGGAAGAGGGTCTACATGACGCCATTGCTCGGAGGGTTCGCTGTTTTAATCGCTGCAGGAATCTATTACTGGAGAAGAAAGGATGAGAACTAGGCTGAAGAGTCTGGAGGCGTCCTATCCGTGAAAACTTTTCCTGCCGGTCTCAGAGAAAAACCGTCTAACCAACCACTACACGAGTTCAGATGAAGCTCTACAAGGCAAAATTTGTCTGGAAGCTGGCGAAGAGAGACATCCTGGAGGACAGGAAGGTCTCACTGATAGTGGTGGTGATGCTCAGCTTTGCATTCCTTAACCTTGTCTTCTTCCCTGCATTTATCACCGGTCTCAGCCACACCTTTACAGAAGGCCTCATAGAGGGCCAGACAGGCCACGTCGCGGTCGAGGCAGAGGAAGGATACCTTGAGAACCCGGAGGCCCTGGCGAACAAGATCTCACGACTCCAGGGGGTGGAGAACGTGGAAAAGGTACTTACTTTCAGGGCCTCCGCTGTCTATAGCGGGGAGGCGGCGCACGTGACCGTGAAGGGTACGGACTCCCCGGATTTTGAGGGATACACCTCCAAGATGATGTCCGGAAGCTTTCTGAAGCAGGGCTCCGATGAGGCAGTTATAGGAAGATTTATCGCAGCTGAAAGCGAGAAAAGAGGGATAGAGGGCCTGGGAATCGACCGCGGCCAGATATTCGTCCTGAGGGGCGAGAACTTTAGCCGCGAGTTCCGGGTGAGAGGGATAATAGGCACGAAAGGCGGGATCGCCGGGATGTCCAAGAGGATATACGTAACATTTGAACAGGCGGAGCAGATGCTGGGCGTCGAACACAGGGCCAGCAAGGTCAAAGTGATACTTGAGGACAGGGAAGCATCGGACGACTTCAAGAAACGGCTTCAGGCCCTGAACACGCAGGGAGAGATCAGGACCTGGAGGGAACAGTCAAACATGGCTGAGGGGATCTCCGGGACATTCGCTATAGTGATCAACGTGCTTTCCATCGTGGGCCTGATAGTGGCTCTCGCGGCGATAGGTGTCGTCATATTTATCAACACCAGTA
>JBDGSE010000026.1:0-2654 GCA_042217695.1 Candidatus Nanohaloarchaea archaeon
AAGGGACTCTGGTCCTGCCGCATCCACCAGTTACAGGAAACAAAGATAAAATAACCATAGAATTTGACTGACCTTATAACTGGAAAAATTATCGACAGTCAGAAGCAATTTGATAAGTAAGCAAGCTAAAGGAACTACTATGGAAACCGAGTTCGAATCGGTCGGCGGTAAAGACGCTGATTTCAACCGGAAACAAGGTATTAGCCTACTCTCCTTCCTCTAAAAAGTAATCGGAGACATCCTCCGTCTGACCTGCCTGAACCTTCCAGAGCTTTGCATAGATACCATCTTCTTCCAATAATTCATCGTGACTGCCTCTCTCAACAATTCTTCCATCATCCAATACTATAATCTGGTCAGCATCCTTAATCGTGGATAATCTATGAGCGATAGCTAAAACAGTTCTGTCCTGAATTAGCTCTTCTATTCCTTTCTGAATCTTGATCTCAGTCTCTGTATCAACATCACTTGTAGCCTCATCCAGAATCAAGATTTCAGGATCTTGAAGAATAGCTCTTGCGATACCGATCCTCTGTCTCTGACCTCCTGAAAGCTTCACTCCATCCTCTCCAACCTCCGAATCATAACCTTCTGGAAGCTCCTGTATAAATTCGTGTGCTTGAGCCTTTTTCGCCGCCTCAACAACCTTTTCTCTACTTGCATCAGGAACAGCATACGCAATATTCTCCTCCACAGATTCAGGGAACAAGACATTATCCTGACTAACATACCCTATAGAACTTCTCAAACTCTTCAAGTTGACATCCAGAATGTTCTGGTTATCGACCCTGATCTCGCCTTCATCAATATTGTAAAACCTGAGCAGGAGTTTGACAACTGTCGATTTTCCCGCACCCGTAGGCCCTGCCAACGCCAAAGTCTCCTTCGAGCCAATAGTAAAGTTCAAATCTTCGACAACAGGCTCTTCATCGTAACCAAAGGTTACAGAGTCATACTCAACTACGCCTTCACTTACCTGTAGATCGGGCTTGTCATCGTCTTCCTCTTCTCTCTGGCTCTGATCCATCAAGCCGAAAACTCGTTCAGCAGATGCATAAGCCTCCTGATACATATTAACGAAATCGCCAAAGTTAGCCATCGGCCAGATAAACTCCTGAGTCAACAGCATAAAGGTGACAAACTCTCCTACTGAGAGCGTTCCAGTGAAGAAGAACGGAGCCTGGTCGTTAATTACCCAGTATCCTCCCACTATGAAAGTCAATATGAATCCTGTGCCTGCCAGTATCCGCATCCCTGGATAGAACTTTATGCGGGTCTTGATCGCCCGCCAGTTAGTATCAAAGTACTGCTTAGACATCTTTTCCACCTCTTCTCTTTCAAATTTCTCCATAGTAGATGCCTTGATAACCTTGATACCGCCGAGATTATTCTCCAGCAGAGAATTAAGTTTACCTACAGAGTCTCTGACATCCGAATATATCGGTTGAACCGTTCTGACAAACCAGTAGGTAAAGACCGCTATCATAGGGGCTGCGATAAGTGAGACAAACGCCATCTGCCAGTTAATCGAAAAAAGAATAATGGATATACCAAGCATCGTGAAGACGATCCTGACGAAAACTGTTGCTCCACCGCTCAGGAACTCCTCTAAATTGTTGACATCGTTATTCAAGACGCTCATAAGCTCTCCTGAAGAGTTGTTCTCGAAGAAATCCATGTTCAAACGCTGCATCGCATCATAGGTGTCAACACGGACATCGTGCTGGATCTTCTGGGCAAACGCATTCAAACCATAACCTCTTATCCAGTTCAAAACACCTTCAGAGAGGTAAGAAGCTACTATTAAACCTATAATCAGGTGGAATTGTCCAAGCTGTGCTTCAGGAATCAGAGAATCTGGAATAAGTGGTAGAGAAAGAGCTTTAGAGCCAAAAACTGTGTCAATAGCTGTACCGAAAAGTGTCGGAGGAATCAAGCTGATCAGAAAGCCGAACATTCCTCCGAATACTCCTGCTATAAGCAATCCCTTCCTCGGCTGTCCATACTCTTTCAGCAAACGGAGAATAGGATATTCAATTTCCTCCAGATCAGTATCTAAATCTGGCTCTTGATCGGACATAATAGCGATTTGGATAATTATTTGTAAAAACTTGGAAGAAGGTTTGGATTTATGGAGGAGCCAGAGGAAATATTGGAGAAAGAGTCTATCGAATACTCCTCTATTGAGAAGATTTCGGAAGACGCAGGAAGGATGAAAAACATATACAGAATCCAAACTGACGACAAAGGAGAAATCGGGCTCTACAAGTACAAGCAGGGAAAGGCGGGAGAAAGAGGAAGAACAATCCAACAGAGAATAAACGCAGAAATCCACACATTCCAACAAATAGGAAACCAAACCAATTCCAAGACTCCGGACATAATCTCAACCGACCACCAGACCTACATCATCTGTAACTGGCTGAAAGGAGAAAACACAGGCACAAAAATAGAAAACAACCAACAGAAAGAAACACTCGCAAAGAAACTTGGAGAAGCACTCGCAGAAATACACTCAATCCAATACCAAAAATTTGGAGAAATAGACCAGAACGGGATTGAAAAACCCTACGACAACTGGAAAGACTTTATTCAAAAGGTTATAGATTTCTTAAAACAGTTTGATTCAGAAGAAATAGTCCAAGAAGGCATAG
>JBDGSE010000026.1:2743-15541 GCA_042217695.1 Candidatus Nanohaloarchaea archaeon
AAAGAACCATTCCTTGACGCATACGGAAGAAACAACCTCAAAGAAGACTGGAAAAACAGAAGACAGTACTACGAAATACTTCACGCAACTATGGGACTAATAGACGGAATAAGAATGGAATCCCAATACCTACAAAAAATAAACAGAGAAGGACTCAAAGAAAATTTAAGATAAACAATTTTTTCATCCAATACCTCA
Source organism: Candidatus Nanohaloarchaea archaeon (assembly GCA_042217695.1). Classification (GTDB taxonomy): domain Archaea; phylum Nanohalarchaeota; class Nanosalinia; order Nanosalinales; family Nanosalinaceae; genus JBDGSE01. The sequence continues at coordinate 2,942 of JBDGSE010000026.1, forward strand.
CATTTATCCTTCTAACTCCTCTTCTATTTCGCTAATATGTGGTTCATATTCTTGAGCTTCTTCTACTGTTAGTTGGTCGTGCTCTATGAAACCTTTCAGTATATCAATCAAGGTTTCTAACCTGTAGAGAGATTCGTTCTGATTAAAGGTTTCGTCAAGTTCTCTGACTTCTCTATACCCTTCGTAAATATGTTTTCTGTCTACTTTTCCTCTTATCCAGAAATTGTTTGCCGCCTTAACTAAATCTCTCTGTCCGTGACTGCTGTGAGCATAGTCGAAGTCCAATATACCTACGATCTCGCCGCCTTCAACCAGTATATTACCCGGATTGTAGTCGTGGTGAACGAAAACAGCCTCGAAATCAGTAGGAATCAATTCTATATACTCTTCTAAAAACCGTTCAGAGACCTCTGCTAACCAATCAATATCTTCTTCTCTGAAGTATTCAAGGTTATCTTCTAAGTTATCTTCTATCCTGCCTTTCAACGAATCGTCAGGAAAACCTATGACTTCTGGCTCACCGCTTTCCCATTCCCACCATCCAGCCTTATCAAAACTCTGTGAAATGTGAATATATGCCAAGTATCTTCCAGATTCTCTCGTCTTTTCAGGCGTAATGTCACCATTTAGGGTTTCTGCCTTCAGGTCCTCAACAATAATGTAGTGGCTGGAATCGTATTCTCTGACCTCTTCAGTAACTATTTGAGGTACAGGCACTCTGATATCTTGGAAGTATTGGAAACAGTTGAGATTGTTCTCCATCTCGTGAGCCTCCGTGCTCTCATTAACCTGTAAAATATAGCTCTCTTCTCCATATTTCAGTCGGAGAGTCTTGTTCATAACCCCTCCAACAATTTCTTCTATGGAGTCAGGTTCTTCTCCAAATTCTCTTTCAGCTACTTCGTTGACTTCAGATAGCTTCATTTTGGACGACCCACATAACACTCTATTTCTTCCGAACCGTTAGCTATTATTTTGGCAATCGTTCTATGGTTTCCATCGTTAATCATTCCCCAAGTATCCTCTATATCCCAGTCCTCCTCTCCGTGTACCTTATTCATTCTATCTCGTTTACTTGACCTGCTTCCTGGAGTTATGACCCACGGCGGAAATTCATTCAAGATTTCAGGTACTTTACTTAAACTTCTGATATACTTCACACTCCTGTAGTCCTCTGGATCGGCTTTCTTCACCCATTCTACGACCTCTGGTAGTGTGCCTGTCATTACTTCTGGAGGCAAGTCGCCAGCACGGGGCAGAGTCGTCCCTAACTTCTCCATTTTTACAGTTTCTTTCGTCCACGAATGTTCTTTGAATACTTCCAATCTGTATTCTGGGTTGCTGTCTAACTCCTGTAAACGATTTAATTTCTCCTCAAACCTGTAGTCTTTCTCTTGGTATTCCTGCCTGACTTTTTCCACTATTTCTTTCAGTTCCTCTCCGTCAGGAGAGCCCTCCATTATCTTTTTCTGGATATCTTGTTGTTTACAGAGTTCCCACAGAAGATAGTTATCAATAGCTTTTTCGTCAGTCATAAGAAACACGTTATTATTAGAGAATTATAGGGTTTAATCCTCCTCGTTTAGAAAATCCCTTATTTCGTCCTCTGTAAATTCTCCTTCCACCGGTTGGACTGGTTCAAGGCCGGCTTCAGTTTCTCTGGCAAGATAAACTGCCAAGACGGGTTCAGAATTTTTCGTTGTTCAAATGTAGTTCTCGTTCTTTGTCGTGTATGTCGGTCATATTGTGTCCAACTCCTTCAACCTCCTGTTATAAACACGGGGGAAAGGGGGGGGACAAATCGACCGAACAAGTTGTAGGAATTGCAGGGATGAGGATTCGAATGCGAAGTTTGTGCTTCTATGTTCGAATCCGGAGTAAAGCAAACCTGTTTGCGGGGACGAGGATTCGAACCCCGGAACCTCTATAGGACAGGATCCTAAGTCCTGCGCCTTTGACCACTTGGCTATCCCCGCACAGTGCAACTCTACCTCAAAGGGGCTGGCAATCACCATCCTGGCTACCTCCGCACCCCAGTGTCGGTCGCAGAGCCCGAAAACCATGCAAAAAGCACGGCTTTCGACAGCATAACTGGTTGGGCGGGTAACAGTTTTTAATCTGTCACAGCCAGAATTCATAAACGGATTTAAACGTTCGAGCCGGGGATTTTTTCTAGGGGAAGAGCCTTGCTTGAATACAACGGCTTCGATATCTTCTGGGACGGACATGCATCTGTCCGCGTGGTTGATGACGGGTTCACAGTGGCTGTAGACCCCTGTTCAGAGGTGTCGCCGGATTTCACCGCGGACCTGATACTTCTGACCCATGACGATGAGGGACACTACGATAGAGAGAAAATCGAAAGCGTGGCGAAGGAAAGGACATGTGTGGTTGCCCCGCAGTCGATGGAGGACAGAGATTTCCCGGTGGAGGATGTCGAGTTCATCACAGAGGGCGAGTATCTTGACGTTTTCGGGATAGAGATCGAGGGAGTCCCGATGTACAACGAGGAACATCCGCGGGGCGAAGGTGTCGGTTACCGGTTCGTGATGCGTGGCAACAGTTTCTACGTGGCAGGGGACACGGGGCTCTACAGGGAGGCCATAGAACTGGAGAACCGTGTGAACGTTGCATTCATACCTGTAGACGGTGTCGAGACCATGGACATCGAGGACGCTGTGAGACTGAGTGTGAAGGTCAAACCCGACATAGTGGTGCCTTACCACTACGGAGAACCGTTCTTTGACACGGATTCAGATACTCAGGCATTCAGGGCCGAACTCGAGGACCGTAGTCTTCGGTGCGAAGTCCTGGAGGGCTGATAACCCAAATTGACTTAACTGTGTTCTACGTATTTTAACCCGTGATGAACTCTCTCAAGCCAGCTGCTGTCTTAACAGCGGCCGTCATGGTGCTCGGCGGTGCCGCGGCCGCACCGAACCTGAATAACCCTGGAAAAACGCCTGGAGACACCCTTTATGGGCTGGACCGGGCGATGGAGGCGTTGAGCCTTGCACTTACCTTCAGCAAGAAGGCAAGAGTGAACAAAACCCTTGAATTTGCCAGGGAACGGCTGGCGGAGGCCAAACAGCTCCAGGAGAGGAACAGGACCCGGCTGGCCAACCGTTCTGTCGAGAGCTACCAGGAGACGATACAGAAAGCCCGTCGGATCGGCGAATCCGTCTCCCAGGCAGCGAAGCAGCAGAACATCAACGCTGTTATATCCAACGCGACGATGGCGCACGCAAGAGTCCTGAACCAGGCACGGGTAGTAACCGGCGAACCACTCTACCAGGCAAAGCTGAAGGCCGAGAACGTTGCCGTGGGACTGGAGACCAACGCGGTTCAGAAGGCCAGGAAACAGGCAGAAGTCCTGCAGCACAGGGTGAACGAGACCGTGTTCCTTGCGGACACGAACCGGACGCAGGCGATCGAGAGAACGATGACCCGTTACCAGCGGGAACTCCAGAAGATGCAGGAGATCGCAAACGTCTCGGACAACCGGACCCGGATGCGTGTACAGGCGATAGTGGCGAACGCCACGCAGAGACACATCAAGGTGCTTGAACGTGTGAGGGAACGGGTCCCCGAAGAGGCGATGCAGGGCATCAAAAACGCCCTGGAGAACGCGAGGAACGGTCATCAAAACGCGGTCGCCGCCTTCAGGAAGGCGAGGGATGCAGTGAAGAAGATGCCTGGCGGCCTGCCCGGCGAGAAAGCTCCCGGGAACATGAACCGGACAACTGGTCGGGGCGCGGCGGCCTGATCCCGAAAAGTTTCTAACATTTCTCTTCTCTTTTATTTCCAGGTGACTGTGATGAGAGGTTCCGCCAGTTTTGACTCGGTCGAGGTCGAGTGGTTAAACCATGCAAGCTTCAAGCTGAAGGATTCCGACGGTTTCGTGGTCTACGTGGACCCGTGGAGCGATTTTCTCGAGGGAGACGAGGAGAAGGCCGACGCGATAATATCCACGCACGACCATTTCGACCACTTCGACAAGAAGGCGATCCAGAGCCTGAAAAAGAGGGATACCGTCCTGGTCTGCACCAGCGAGTCGGAGGACGAGGTGCCGGAGGATCTCAGCTACAAGGTCATCGAGCCCGGTAGAAGCGTGAAGGCGCACGGCCTCCGCGTTAAAGGCGTGCATGCCTACAACATCGACAAGTTCCGGGAACCGGATACCCCCTACCATCCAAAGGGCTTCTCTACAGGCGTCATCTTTGAACTGGACGGCACCCGGTTCTACCATGCCTCTGACACGGACCCGATACCGGAGATGGAGTCTCTACCTGAAGACATCGATGTCGCGTTCCTGCCCGTGGGTGGCAAGTACACGATGGACCAGGAAGAGGCCGTCGAGGCAGTGAAGAAGATCAAGCCGGGTAAAGTGGTGCCGATGCACTACGGCTATATAGACGAGACGACGGCCGACCCGGAAAAGTTCAGGAGCGATGTGGCGGAAGAAACAGGTTCAGAGGCTGTTGTACTCGAGGACTAGAAACCGGCGAATATCCGGAGGAAGAAGAACTTGAGCCTGTTGAAAGCTCCGTGAACCCTGTAGTCTATGGCCCCGGACTCGAGCTTGGCACGGAGGGTCCGGGCCGGGTTCGCTGAATTCAGTATCGACTCCACCGTTTTCATCGAGGTGTTGACCTCCAGGGTCGGGTTTTCAACCCGGGTATCATTTATCCTCGCTATCTTCACGCCCTTCATCACAACTCCAAGCACCAGGTCCTCCCTACCCTGTCGCGTGATCTCGACGTTTATCCTCTGGTCGCCGATAAGAGAACGCACGATTCCAGGGAGTTTGGCCGTATTATTGTTGAACTCCTCGGCGTACTGGGGCAAATGTTCCAGGTTTAGCGCCCTGCTGGATCCTGCGGTGAAGCCAGCCACCGTGCCTGTCAGAAGCACCAGTGTGACCGCAGCGGCCAGTTTCTTCATGGTAAAAGAATAAGCCTGGAGGTATTTAAACGAAGCCCCTACTTTACGGTGACGCTTTTCGCCAGGTTACGGGGCTTGTCCGGGTTGTTGCCCTTCTTCACGGCGGTGAGGTAGGCCGCCATCTGGAACACCACGCCCTCCAGTATCTCGGGGTTCCTGTCGTTCGGTATCTCGACATGGTGGTCAAAGTCGTCGACTCTCCGGGGTCCGACCGCGATTATCTCGGCGCCGCGGGACTCGGCCTCCTTGGCGTTGGAGTATATCTCTTCGAAGCCGGTATCCTTCATGAATGCCACTACTGGGGTTCCCTCTTCCACCAGTGCGATGGTCCCATGTTTGAACTCGCCTCCCGGGAAAGCCTCCGAATGGACGTAGGAAACCTCCTTGAGTTTCAGAGAGGCCTCCCTGGCTATTTCAACTCCTTTGTGCCGGCCGATGAAGTAAACGTGTTCCTGTCCGGCGAAGTAATCGCTTATCTCCTCCAGAGTCTCCTCGTTGTCCTCAAGCGTCCCTGGAATCCTTTCTGCAGTTCTCAACAGCGCGTCCCGGCCCTCATCGATCCGGCCTTCTGCAGCGTATTTCAGGAGGTTGAGAACGGTCAGCTGGGCGGTGAACGCCTTGGTGGATGCAACAGCTATCTCGGGACCTGCATTGACGTATATAACGTGGTCCGAGTCTCTCGCAAGAGTGGAACCAACCACGTTTACAAGCGAGAGCAGCGGTGCCTCGGTCTCCTCCAGCATCGAGAGAAGGTCCGCGGTCTCCCCGCTCTGGCTTATCGCTATGACGAGGTCGTCTTCGGAGATCTCGTCCGCCCGGTATTCGAGTTCGTGGCTCTGCTCTGTAACCACATCGTACCCTGCCTTTCTCAGGTACTTGGCTCCCAGAGACGCCGCGTAGCTGGAGGTGCCGCACCCTGTCACGTATATCCTGTCCGCGTCATCCATCATCTCCACGGCCTCCCGCAGGTCTGACTCGTCCTGGAAGGCCGCGCGTTTCACGGTCTTGGGCTGTTCCTTTATCTCCTTCTGCATGAAGTGGTCGTGCCCCTCCTTCGAGGCCTCTTCGGCGTCCCACTCTATCTCTGTTGTCTCCCTCTCCACGGGTTCGCCCGAGTTGTATATCTCGTGGCCGTCGTCGATGACCACGAGGTCTCCGTCTTCGAGGAACACTGCCCTGTCGGTGTGTTCCAGGAAAGGTGTTACATCGGATGCCAGGAATATCTCGTCGCCGGCCAGTCCAAGGCTAAGCGGAGAACCCTGCCTGAAAGCGACCAGTTCCCCTGAATCAAGAACCGCCACTACCGCGTAGGAGCCTTCAAGGGCATCCATGGTTCGTTGTGCGGCCTCCTTCAGGGAGTCCGATTTCTCCAGTTCACGTTCAAGCAGATGAGGTATCACCTCGGTATCGGTTTCTGAACGGAAGCTGTGGCCTTCCAGCTCCTCCTTGAGCGACTCGTAGTTGTTTATTATGCCGTTATGGACCACTGCGATGCGTTCCTCGCAGTCCATGTGCGGGTGTGCGTTTGTCTGGTTGACCTCGCCGTGGGTCGCCCAGCGGGTGTGACCGATTCCCGAGCTCCCATCCAGTTCAGGCTGCGTTACCTCATCGATCGTGCCGACGCCTTTCTCGACCTTTACAGAAGGGTTTCCGGCGGTGGCGATCCCTGCAGAGTCGTAGCCCCGGTACTCAAGTTTCTTCAGCCCCCGGAAGACTTTCTCGGCGGCCTCGTCCTCACCATGGTAACCGACTATCCCACACATGACTACAGGAAACTAATTGTCCTCATCCCTTATAAATACTTTCTGAAAGTGCCGAAAACCGGTACAAGAGACGTTGTAACGGTTCCGGGCAAACCCCTTAATACTGGTGGTTCTACCGACCTGGAAAAGGGAAAGCTGTAAAAAAGTTTTTATACTGGTTTAATCCAGGTTACAATGGCCGACATACTTCGGGACAGGGAAAAAGTTGCAGCGGAGGAACTGGATATAGACGCGCTGAAGGCGCTGACAGACCCCACCCGGATGGAGATACTGGAGCTGCTGGCTGAAGAACCCGGCTACCCGGCAGAGATGGCAAAAAAGATGGATATCGACCGGCAGAAGGCATACTACCATTTCAAGAAACTGGAGGAAGCCGGCCTCATAGAGGAGCACTCCCGTCAAAACGTCTCCGGCGGCCAGGCAACGTTTTACCAGCCCTCCTCGGGCGCTTACCACCTGGACCTCGGGGTCCCGGGCGAAGAAATCCGGTTGCCTGAGACGCGGAAAGATGTCTCAAAATTCCTGGAGCCCCTCGTCTCGGATTTCAAGCTGAACGGGCGCATAGTGGTGGGATCCCCGGACCAGCACGGACCCGACCAGGTCAGGGCCCGGGACGGCCACCTCGCCGGGGAGATAGCTGTCTCGCTGGGAAAGCACGCAGACCCTCCAGAACAGCTGGTGTTCTTCGACACCTCGCTGTTCCGCCAGGACGACTTCGACCACAACCTGCTGCTCCTCGGCGGTGTGCTGACAAACACCGCGACAAAAAAGTTCAACGAGGAGTTCCCCGCACATTTCTCGGGCGACAGCTTCCCCTACAGGGAGATAGAGACCCCGGAGAACAGATACACGGAGGACGCCATAGGCCTGATAGCGAGAACCTCGCATCCTGAAGACCCGGAAAAAGCGCTCTACCTGGTCGCGGGCATACGAAACGCGGGAACCGAGGCCGCGGTAAGAGCATTCAAAAACCTGGATTCCGTTATACATGAATACGAAGGGGGAGACTACTACCGTATCGTCAGGGGCCTTGACCTCGACGGCGACGGAGAGATAGATTCCTACGAGGTAGTCGAGTAGGGGGTCAAAGGTGAAAAGATGGCAGAATGGCAGGTCTTCCAGAGAGATGTACTCGACTTACTCCGGCAGTATGAAGGATTCTTCGACTTCTTCGAACGTATAGGAAGCCTCAGCGATAATTCACGGCCTGACTGCGTTGCCCGCGTGTCGAGAAAAGACAAGAAAGAGGTCTGGATAGTGGATGCGAAGAACAAGCCAGAGCTGGATCCCGGGGACCAGGAACGCATGGAGAAATATGTTGAGAACGTGAAATCCAATCCGATAGACATAGGGCTCGAGCTTTCAGAAGCCTCTGAATACGAGTTCCGTGGGATATTCGTCACGAACCGGGGAGAGCTCTCGCCTGCCAGGTTTGAACAGGTATCCTTCCCTGCGCTCCACCAGTTTCTCCAGCGGGAACTGGTGTACACCCAGACCGGGAAGGTGGTCAGAGACGTGGCAAAGATGGCAAAAAGAAAGGAACTGAGCCAGAGCCAGGCCCGGCTGCTCTACCGTTCACTGAAGCCTTTCGAGGAACGACTGGAACACGTACTGGAACAGTTAAGAGAGATCGAGACCAGGTACATCGGCATGGAGCTACTGGAACCTCCGCTGCAGGACTTCGATTCGGCACCGGTGGATGCAGTCCTGAGACACGGCCCCCGGGACAAGGTGTTCCTGATAGACGTACCCTACTCCCGGGACGAACTGGAACGGATAGACGAGAAAGTCGAGGAGGTAAAGAAAAGCATGTCCGGACTGGAGGGAGAACTCTACTACGCCGCAGTGGACACGTTCGACGGGGAGGAGAGAGAACACGTCTACCCAGTGGAGAAGCTGGACTCCGAGATACGGGAGACCGCTGGCATCGTCTCGCCGGACGACGTGGCGGAGCTTTTCGCCCCCAAGATCTCATACCAGAAGACCTACGAGGACTCCTACCTGGAGCTGAAAGACTCCGAAACAGGTTTCCTGCTTCGGGTCGAGAGCACGGACGATATAGAGCATACTGTAGAGGTAAAAATCCCTGTAGAGGCGGTTAAAAGGATAAAGGACAACATGATGAACGCCAGGAAGAACTTCGGGATGCTGGAGGACGACCGTTTCCAGCAACGGCTGGAAGTCACGGAATCCAACACGGTGAAATACGGGGACCACGAGGAGAAGTGGCGGAACTTCCGCGACTCGGTTAACAGCATCTACTCCTCCGCAGTGAACCCGGTACTGAGCAAAAAAATCAAGAAGACCGTCTAGTCCACCGGTTCATCGACGTAATCCACGAACCTTACCCGGTATCCCGTCTCAGTCTCCCCATCCCTGTACTTCTGCATCACCTGGCCGCCATCCTTCTTCACGGGGGCAACCATGACACCCTCCTCTCTGAGGTACTTTTTCGCCGGCTCCATCGAGTCGATTGCACATGAGAAAAGTATCCTGTCAAACTCCTCCTGGACGGCTTCCAGCCCGTTCCCGTGGACTATCTCCACGTTGTCGTAGCCTGCAAGCGCCCTCCGGGAGCGTTCAACCAGGTCCCGGACACGTTCCACCCCGACCACCTTCTCCGCGAGCTCTGCCAGCACTGCCGCCTGGTATCCGGACCCAGATCCGATCTCCAGGACAGTGTTCCCCGGCTCGACCTCGAGCATCTCCGTGTTTACCGCCACCATGTGCGGCGCCGATACCGTGACGTCATGCCCGATAGGGACGGCATGGTCCCGGTAGGCCTCCTGCTTTCTCCCCTCAGGTATAAAACGGGCGCGATCCACGTCCCTGAATGCTCTCTCCACGTCCGGGTCCTCTATCCGGCCTGACCTCACCAGATAGTCCACCAGCTCCTGGTTCGAGTCCATAACTGTATTTAATGGTTCAAGAGTTAACCATGTTATGGAGAAGGAAAAATTCATCGAGAAAAAACGCCTCGAGAACCTGGTCGGCGGCCTCAACACCGAGGTAGACGCCCTGATAGTCGAGGGGCTGGCGGACAAGTACGTCCTGCAGAAGCTGGGTTTCGAGGGGAAGATCTTTCTTTCCGCGGAGAGAACCCTTGAGGGCCTTGTCGAAGACGTCACCCGCGGCGCAGACCGGGTGGCGGTGCTCACCGATTTCGACGAGCACGGCAAGGAACAGAACAAACTGATATCCCGGGCGCTGGAAAAAGAGATAGACGTTATAAGAAGTGTGAGAGAGGAGTTCGGTGCGCAACTGACCTCCAGCGGTCGAAGAACCGTGGAGGACATCAACCCGCTTTTCCGGGACTCCGAGGAGAAATTCGTCGATGCCGCGCTGGACGGCCTTTTCTTCCGGAGCTAGGACTGACGGACGCCAAGCTGTCTCAGGTAGTCGAAGACCTCTTCCCCCACTGTCTCGGGAGGTTTCCCGTTCCGGTAACTTATCCAGTCATCGTTTAAAACAGCGATCTCGTACTGGTTCAGTCTCCCCAGGTTGTCTGGACCGGTACTACCCGACTCCTCCAGTGCGGCTGCCTGGTCCCGGGCCATCGAGTCGGAGTCCAGCGGATCTGGATAGCGCCGGGGTGCCACTTCCTCTCCATCGAACGGTTTTTCGGGACGTTTGTCCGTGTATCCTCTCTGAAGCCGGTCCACAAGGGTAAAAGCCCTGTAAAGCCCTTCCAGGACGTTCTCTCCCGTGACCAGCCGCCCGGTTAGCTCGTCTTTATCATCAAGCCCGTACATGCCTGCTATGCGCGCCCGTTCAGCTGCCTCATACCCCAGGAACCGGGCTGCCTCCCGCTGTACCCCGTTTTCCGCTGCATCCCGGAACTCGTCCCGGATATCCTAACCGTACTCCGAAGTGTCCGCGGCGAAAGCGGTCATCGTGGCAGAGGAGTCGAGGATATCCCTGCCCTTTCCAAGAGCATCCTCCAGCATCTCTTTCCTTATACTTTCGAATTCGTCCATGAAAGGTGTTTGATTCCCAAGAGTTAAAATCAGAAGTCCGTGAGCGAGGCCTGGTTCCGTTTAAGTGCCCGGGCGTTGTAGCCCTCTCTCCTCAGGTAAGAGGCGAACGCCTCGTCGAACCCGTGGAAGGTGTAGACCTTTTCAGGTTCCACGGCCTCGACTATCGACACCAGGTCGTCAAAGTCTGCATGGTCGGAATAAGGGAAGGCCCGGTCGTATCCGCCGCGGTCCATGTACGAGTCAGAGACAGCCCAGCCGGAGAACCCGGCCTTCAACCCGCCCATATCATCGATTTTCTCCTGCATCGCATCATTCCTGGCCAGCGACGTGGGGCCGACGAACACCCCGTCTTCCGGCATCGAACCCTCGAAGGGTCGAGCACCGAACTCAAGTCCCGTGTTCTGCTCGACGACCTGGTTCATCTCCAGGACTTTTTCATGTGCATATACCGGTCTCGACGTCTCATTCACCAGGTGCTGGATCTTCTGCGCCTTCCCCAGCGAGTAGGCGAAGAGGAACAGCGGTTCCCGGACATCATCCACCCAGTCAACTATCTCCGATTCGAGTCTCTCCTGCTCCGGGAACCTGTAATGCGGTATCCCGTAGGTGGTTTCAAGTACCAGAACCTCTGCAGACGGTGGCTCAAAACCCTCCAGGTAGGCCCTGTCCCTTGTGGAAACGTCTCCTGTGTAGAGGTATCTCCCGCTGTCGAAGAGCGCCGCCCGCGAACCCAGTATATGTCCCGACGGTATCAGCTCTATATCCTCCGGTTCAACGGTATCAAGTTCTTTTCCCGTACGGGCCTCCGCAAGCTTGCCCGTGAGATCGGAGCAGACAACTTTACCTGGACCCGTGTGGACGTGATCCATGTGGGCGTGGGACACAAAGTTTATGCTCCCGGTGGAACTCCGTGAATCCATGACCTCTCCACCGGGAAAGTGTATACCATCCTTTTCGCGTATCATCCACCTTGAAACTGGTGGTCAAGACTTGTAAATCCATCTTTCGACAGGAAAACGTTTCTCCGGAGCCTGGAAAAAACAGGAGCTACCTTATAAGGTTTGCTGTTCCTTCCCTTGTTATAGAGGAGGTGTTTTACTTTATGAAAGGTACAGTCAAGTTCTTCCACGATCGAAAGAACTACGGTTTCATCGAGACAGATGAGATGGAAGACGACGTATTCTTCCACAAGGATCAGATGGAAGAAGGACTCAACGTCGAAGAGGGTACCGAGGTCGAATTCGAACAGGAAGAAGGTGACCGCGGACCCAAGGCAGTCAACGTAACGGAAGCTTAAGACATTTCACCGGCTTCACCGCCGTTCAAGTGTTTCTTCGCGACCGTCTTACCCACTTATTTTCACTCTTTATTTTACCCTATCTGGAGAGGGATTCTGCCTCGAAAACAAGTTTTTCCCGTTCAACTCCCGTCCACACATCACTGGATGGGGGCGACAGGATTTGAACCTGCAACCTACCGCTTTCTCCAAGGGATTAATCATCGAGTCGAAGGCCAGCCTTCTCGAACCGACACGCAGAAGCGAGCCGGTGACTCTCATCCCTCCAGTCCGTAGCTAGAGATGGCTTCTGTCAGCCATCCGGTATTGCAAACTGCTACAGCAGTTTCTGGAGGCGGTCGCTCTCCCGGATTGAGCTACACCCCCGGGCCGGTAAAACACCGGTTAACCGGTACAATAGACTAGAACATCCTCAGCTTTAAATTAGTTCCAATAGGACGGTCCTGGCCAACCGTACTCTCTTCCAGCCGTTAAGGTTATGAGCTGTCCATGAAAATATCTTTCCGTGGCACTCGAGTTTTACAGTCTGACGGTGATACTTGTACTGATCACCGCGTTCATCGGCGGCTTTGTGAAGGGGTTCGCCGGGTTCGGTTACGCTATCGCGGGAACCGCCCTG
>JBDGSE010000027.1:0-15374 GCA_042217695.1 Candidatus Nanohaloarchaea archaeon
GAACACCTCAATCCATGTAGGTATAGGCAGTGTTGAGTATTTTTTGCTCCTCGAACTGGTCTCCGATTATCTGGAGACCGGTCGGCATTCCGTTGCTTTCACCGTTCGGGACAGATATAGTGGGCATCCCTGCCAGGTTCGGGCCGACGGTCAGGGTGTCCATCGCATAGACTTCCGTGGGTTTCATGGATTCCGCATCCTCTATCCTCGGCGCGATATTGGGCATCGAGGGAGAGACAAGCACATCGTACTCGCCGAACGCGGACCGGAAACTTTCTATTATCCTCTGCCTCACCTTTGCGGCCTTCAGGTAGTACTGGTCGCGGTAGCCGGCCATCCGGGTGTAGGTCCCGAGCAGTATACGCCGCTTGGCCTCCTCCCCGAAACCTTCTGTACGGACCTCCGAGAAGTAGTCGTTGTACTCCTTCTGTTCGGGGTCGGTCTCAAGTCCGTAACGCATCCCGCTCATCTTCGCCAGATTTGTGGAGGTCTCCGCCATCGCCAGCACATAGTAAGCCGGGACCGAGTAGTCAGCGGAGAGCAGCGGTAAATCAACTTCCTCGACCGTTGCACCTTTCTCCTCAAGTTCTTCCAGCGAGGCCTCAAAGTTTTCCCTGACCCCGTCCTGAAGCCCCTCGAGTTCCAGGTACTGTTTCGGGACGCCTATCCGGGGTTCCACTTTTTCAAGGTCGGAGTACTCCGGAACTTTCCTCGAGGAGGTGGTCTGGTCTCTCGGGTCCTCGCCCGCGATTACCTCCAGAGCCTTTGCCGCGCCCCAGACTTCGCTGGTCAGCACCCCGATCTTGTCGAGAGAGTTGGCGTAGTCCACGAGACCGTAGCGGGAAACCCTTCCATACGTGGGCGTTAAACCCACTACACCGTTGTAGGCCGCAGGGTTAGTTATCGAGCCGCCAGTCGACTCACCGATGGAGATCAGGGGCTGATCCATGGCGGCGACTATGGCTCCCGCCCCTCCCGAGGAACCGCCCACCACCCTTTCCGGATCGTGAGGGTTCTTCGGTGTGCCGAAGGCACAGTTCGTGGAGAAAGTGCCGAAACCGAACTCGTCCTGCTGTGTTTTTCCATAGAAGGTGGCTCCTGCGTCCTTTAACCGGGAAACAACCGTCGCGTCGAAAACCGGGCGGTAGTCTTCAAGTATCTCTGAACCCGCACTGGTCGTGACATCTTCTGTACATATGGCGTCCTTCACCACGAAGGGGACGCCCTGGAGTTCACCGTCGTTTTCTTCCCGGGATACCTCCCGCATGAACCCCAGTTCGCTGTTTTTATCCCTTAACTCGTCCAGGAAACGGTCGTGATCCAGTTTTTCTCCCCGCAGGACCACGTCCTTCACGGTTTTCATACTCCCGGCTTCTCTACCGAACCTTAAAAATTCAACTACTCCAGGGCCCTCTTCCACCTATACCTCTTCACACTCGTCCAGGTGGAAACTCTTCCCGCATTCCTCGCACTTGGGAAACAGGGGGCGGTAACCGTCCCAGTACATCTCTCCCCCGCATTCAGGGCATCGGTAGCCCACTCAGTCCACCTCGTGGAATTCAACGTCGCCGTCGGAAAGATCGACCGTGGCCACGTGGAACTCCTCCTCAGCCCCTGGAATCGGTATCCCGCCAGGGTTTACCTCGACCGTACCGTTAAACTCGCGGAGCTTTTTCTCGTGGGTGTGGCCGCGGAAGACATAGTCGTATCTTCCCGAGGTTACGAGTGCGTCGGCTATCGACTCCTCTGTTCCGTGGTAGACCGCTATCTTCTCGTCTTCCAGCTCCAGCTCTGCCACGTTGTTGAAGAACTCTCCGAACTCCTCGACCGTTGACTTGAGGTTCCATTCTCCGTCGTTGTTTCCCCTCACAGCGTAGAAATCGAACTCACGGTCGAATAGCTGAGCGGTGAACGGCGCCACCATGTCGCCACAGTGCAGAACAGTGTCGACCCGGGTCTCAAGGAATTCAATAGCCTTTCTGGCTGTCTCCAGATCGTCATGGGTATCGGATATGACTCCGATCTCCATCTGCTCACACCTTCGGACCCTTGAACTGGTCCTCTTCAACATTATCGGTGTTCTGGAAGACTTCTTCCCTTGAGAGAGTCTCCTCTCTCTCATCTTCCCTGGTCTCTGGTTCGATTTCGACGGGGTGGAACGCAGGCTCAGTATCGCTGGTGTCAACCTCGTTCAGTTTCGAGAACATCTCCAGTATCTCTTCAAATTCTCCGGCGAACTCCTCAACCTCTTCCTCGGTTATATCGAGACGTGCGTTTTCTGCAACACGCCTGACCTCATCGGTGTCAACCATGTTGTATTTGAGAGCATTGAAGCTTTTTCAATTCAACCTTTCCTTTCCGGAAAACCTTTCTCAGGTATATCCTCTCACCTGATGAACAGTTATGAACAATCGATGTGTAAAAACGTTGAACAGTCTGTAAAACACACGTATGCCGAACATTTATAAAGGAGCTTAGAAAATGTTAGATTAGACTAATACTAGTTTCAGTTCGTGTTGGGCCACGAACCTGAAACGACTTCAAACTCGTTTGGGCGCGAGTTTGAGACACGCTTTCGGGCGACTTGAATTGGGCTTCAAGTCAACCGAGTTGGGCTAACGTATTGGGCATTCGATTGGGCTATCTTCTAAGGTAGAGTTACCTACGCCGACTTAAAAAGGTTAGGTGTAGCTATACCGCAGCAGGGTTTGGTTAATGGAATCCATCATAAACAACAACTCGAAAACCGAAGAAGAGCTTCAAAACCTCGAAGATGTTAAAGACGCAAAGATACTAGTTGTCGGAGCAGGAGGAGCTGGTAACAACCAGATAACCAGGATACAGAAGAAGGATGTCGAGGGCGCCGAAACCGTCGCCATCAACACCGACAAACAGCACCTGGAGATGTCCTCCGCCGACAGGAAAATACTCGTAGGGAAAGACCTTACCAGAGGCCTTGGCGCCGGCGGCCACCCGGAAAAGGGCGAAAGGGCCGCTGAAGAGAACCGGGCCGAACTCCGCTCGCTGTTCAAGGACGCCGACATGGTGTTCCTCACCGCGGGACTCGGAGGCGGAACCGGTACAGGAGTCTCTCCGGTACTGGCGGAGATAGCCAAGAAGGAGGGATGCATTGTCATCGGAACAGTAACGATGCCTTTCAGCATAGAAGGCGCCAGGATGAGCAAGGCGGAAGAAGGCCTCTACAAACTCAGACAGCACGTTGACACCGCAATCGTGATCGAAAACGACAGGCTACTGGACATCGCGGGTGACATGCCTCTCGATCAGGCGTTCGGTGTCGCGGACGAACTGATAACAACGATGATCAAGGGCATCACGGAGACGATCTCCAAGCCATCCCTGGTCAACCTGGACTACGCAGATGTCCAGGCAGTCATGAACCAGGGTGGCGTGGCCGTGGTAGGATACGGCGAGTCGAACACCGCAAACAAGGGCGAGGAAGCGATCCATGAAGCCCTCTCCAACCCGCTGCTCGACGTAGAGTTCGAGGGAGCAAACGGTGCACTCCTGCATGTCGCGGGAGGCGAGGACCTGACCCTCAACGAAATCAACGACGTAGGGCAGATGGTCACGGACAAGCTCGATAGCGGCGCCCAGGTGATCTGGGGCGCACGGATTCGCGAAGAACTTCAGGGCAAACTCCAGGTAATCTCCATAATCACGGGGGTCGAATCACCCTACGTGCTTGGAGAGGTAGAGGAAGAGGAAACCGAAGTTACAGGTGACGTCAACGACCTGGGACTGGAGATAGTCAAGTAAAAACGATATTATGGAGGAAGGCCTCTCGAAATCACCCCCTCCCCCCTTCGATGGCCTTTCCTCCTAAACCATATTAACCGGAAGGCCTCCGCACGATACAAATCACCCCCTCCCCCCTCCATTGTGCGGAGGTCTCCGTGTACTCTTATTTCATCTTCTTTACAGCCAAAAACGGTTTAACTGTCGAAACAAGTTTTAAACCGTGAGAGAACTCTATTTCAACGCCGGAACCGGGACAGGAGTTCTGTCCGCAGTATTCGCCGGGCTGGCCATAAACCAGGGCTACAGTCTGCTGGCAGCCCTGCTCGCCCTGGGCTCCCTTGCAGCCATCACCTACACGGAGTCAAGGTCCCGGCAGGAGGGCAGAGACCGGCAGGAAAAGTTCCTGATAACTTTCTCGGCCATATTCTATGAGGTGGTGATGCTGGTCGGACTTCTGGTGACCGAACCCGTCTCGATACATCTGGCCGTCCTTGTACTTGCAGTGATATTCGCCTCTGAGGCCCTCAGCCTGGAACTTCTGCAGGAGATGCAGCAGAACTTTGAACTGGCGCTCGGCAGTGAGATCCGGGTGATCGCGGTTGCCGTGACGTTCTTCGCGTCCTACTTCAACCCGGCCTACCTCTACTGGGGAACCCTGCTCGTCGGCCTGATAGCGTTCTACGACTTCGGAGACATCCTGAGACAGGTATACACAGAGATATAGAACCGGTTCATCTCCGCCAGGCCACGTCCTCAACTATTTAATTTTTCCCGAACCCTGTTATCATTATGAAGGCGCCAATATGCAACGTATGTCTTAAGAGCGATGTTCTCTGCAGCAATTGCGAGGAGAAGCTGGAGAACGGAGAGATCACGGAGCTAGACGTCCGTGTCTCCCGGATCCTTCAGGACCTCAGCAACGAGTACGGCTCCCTCAGAGACTCGGAGATCATCCGGGTCTACGACACCGATAACGTGGTCGTGATAGTGACCGCGGAAGGCGACGGGGCCAAGGTCGTCGGACGCAGCGGAGACATCGTGAAGGAGCTCGCCGACAGGATCGAGAAGTCTATCCGGGTAGTGGAGAAGTCGCCCGAGGACCGTGAAGTCATCAAGGGGCTTCTCTCTCCGGCAGAGATAGAGTCGATCAACACGGTTTTCTCGCCGGAAGGCCAGCACAAGAAGGTCGTGGTAGACGAGGACTACCGCGGAAAAATCAACCTCGACACGGATGAGTTCGAGGAACTGATCGAGAAGATAACCGGCGAGCGGTACGAGCTCTCCTTCGAATAAAACTTTTCCTTTTTCTTTTTGTAAAAAAGAGTATTTAACAACATCAGAGAAAGGTGAAACATGGACCAGGACAAACCGAAGGACGTTATAGCGGTTGTAGACCGCGAGAAGTGCCGGCCAGACAAGTGTAACCACGAGTGCATCAACTTCGACCCGATAAACCGGTCGGGTGGAGAAGGTTTCCACATAGGCGACCACGGAAAGGCCGAGATAGACGACGACGTGGTGACCGAGGCACACAAGATATGCGCGAAGAAATGCCCCTTCAACGCCATCAAGATAGTGAACCTGGACCAGGAGGTCGGCGAAAAGATACACCAGTTCTCCGAGAACAGTTTCAGGCTCTACAGCCTGCCGCAGCCGAAGGAAGGTATGGTCGTCGGCATGCTTGGAAGAAACGGTATAGGAAAGTCCACCGCCCTGAAAATACTTGCAGGAAATATAAAGCCGAACCTGGGCGACTACGAGGACGAACCCTCATGGGACAGGATAATGGAGGAGTACCGGGGTACCGGTCTCCAAGACCACTTCGGAGAGCTTTCAGAGGGTGAAGTGGACGCGGCTTTCAAGCCACAGCAGGTCGACAAGATCCCGGGTCTTCACGACGGTACCGTCAAAGAACTACTTGAAGAAGTGGACGAACGTGATGCACTGGAATCGGTTGCGGAAACAGCCGACATAGGACATCTGCTTGAAAGAGAGATAGATGAACTCTCCGGAGGTGAGCTTCAACGGGTAGCGATCGCGTCAACCATGCTGAAGGACGCCAGTCTATACGTTTTCGACGAACCCTCCTCGTTCCTTGACGTGAAGCAGCGGCTGAAGATGGGGCGGGCTATAAGGGAACTCGGACAGGAGAACAAGGTGCTCGTAGTAGAGCACGACCTTGCCACCCTTGACCTGGTCTCACACTCCATCCACGTGTTCCACGGCGACCCTGGTGCCTACGGGATGGTTTCCAATGCCCTGTCCTCGAGAGAGGGCATCAACCAGTACCTGGACGGCTACCTGAAATCGCACAACCTCCAGATACGGAGCGAGTCCATAAGCTTCGACCGTTCAAAGCGGTCCGACGTGGAGAACAAACCGGTTGTACTCGAGTTCCCCGAGATGGAGAAAGACTTTGGAGAGGACGAGTTCTCTCTGGAGGTCGCGGAGGGGGAACTCCACGAGGAGGAGATACTTGGAATATTCGGGGAGAACGGGCTGGGTAAAACAACGTTTGCAAGGATGCTGGCCGGCGCAGTCGAACCCGAAACCGGGGAGACCCCCGATGTTTCTGTCTCCTACAAACCTCAGTACCTGGAGTCACAGAACGCAAACGTCCGCGGCGTGATATCCCGGCATGTGAACCCGGAGAGCAAGAAGTTCAAGGCCCGGATAGCGGAACCCCTGGAACTGGAGGAACTCTATGAACAGGACCTGGAAGAGCTCTCCGGCGGAGAACTCCAGAAGGTGGGTATCGCCATCGCGCTTTCAAGGGACGCAGACGTGTACCTTCTCGACGAGCCTTCAGCGTACCTCGACGTGGAATCCAGGGTGAAGCTGGGCAAGGTCCTGAAAAGATTCGCAAGGAAGACGGAGAAACCTCTCATGGTGATCGACCACGACCTTTTGCTGTTAGATTACATCGCCGACCGTGGCATGGTCTTCACCGGGGAACCCGGTGTCCGGGGCGAGGCGGACTCGCCAGTCGGTATAGAGGCAGCGCTGAACACTTTCCTTGAAGAGGTCGACCTGACCTTCAGGAAGGACCCGGAATCCGGGCGTCCCAGGGCAAACAAACCCGGAAGCCAGAAAGACCGTGAACAGCGGGAAAGAGGCGAGTACTATGAACAGTAAATCAGAACGGTATAGACCCTCTTTTTCCAGTAAAGAAAGAGAAGAAAGCTCATGGGGTGTGGGATTCGAACCCACCTGTTCGGACCAACCGGCCCGCGGGTGTGATATGCCAAGCTACCCTAACCCACTATTCTAGTTAATATATAATCCCTAAGTTTTTATATATTTACCCAAAATCCTTCCCCCCATTCCTCCAAAAAGAGTTCAAAAGAATAGAGGTACACTCTCTGAACAGGAGCGACAAAATGAGGTATTTTAGACTTCACCCCATACAGGAAAAGATACTGAAGAGGCTCTCCTATGACCTCGAAGAGAAGACTTTCTCAGAGATAAGAGGGGACATAGAGAGCAACAAGTTTGCCTTCCACCTGAAGAAACTTCAAGAGAGAGATATGATAGAGAAGACGAAAGACGGTTATCTCTTGTCCTCTCAGGGCCGGGAGATACTTCCACATCTGGATCTGGAGGAGAGTTACCACCCTGTCATCGCGGTAGATATACTCGTTTTCTCAGAGGACAAGGTCTACCTACTTCCAAAGGACGAAGACCCCTTAGATCCTTTCACGGGGGATTACAGAGCACTTTCCTCGCGTGTAAGCGGAAAGGAACGTCTCCTAGGTAAACCCACTAGAGTTTTCATCGACGAGTTCGGGGAAAAACCAGACTCCTTACAACCCGCCGCCATATTCGACAGCCAGGTGACTTTCCTGGATGGTTCCAAGCAGCATTACCTCCTGTTCTACTTCAAGGCTGCTATAGACCGTCCTGACGATGAGAACTGGTTTAAGATGGACGAACTTGAATCGATCGACCTGCTGCCGGGCTTGGAAAAGACCGCCAAGGAGATCAAGGAACACGACGGCCTCATTATGGGGACCTGGGACATAAAGGAGACAGAGGACGGCTTCGAGGTCGAGAAGCTGGAGTTCTAAGACGCCGATAGTAGAGTTTTCCAACTCCACGGGAGCCAGACAAAAGATTTATTAATCTCTCCATACCACATTTAGTCAAGTTCCCTTGAGCAAGGGGAGGGGTTCTGGAACACATGTACGAGATCGAAAACGCTCTGGCACGTGAAACGCTGTCAGAGGCGGAATTAAAGGAAGAACAGGATGAAACGCACTACCTGTTCGGAAAGAACGGGATATACTCGTTCGACGAGGACGGCTCCATCTACTCTTACATAGTGGGTGAGGAGAGCTTCATCGCGCACGAGTTCGAGTTCCGGGGAAAGGTCCGACGAGAAGTCACCAGCACCGAAGACGGTGAACCTGTCAATTTCCTGCTGGACATGGGATTCAGGCCATTCATGAGGTTCGACATCGAACGTTACCGCCTGAAAAGGGAAGGCCGTGAACTGGTTATCGAGAAAGTCGACCAGCTTGGCTTCTTTACAAACGATGCCGAGATGGGAGGAAGAGAGGTCAACTATGGCGAACTCCTGAAGGAAGAGATGAAAAAGAACAGGGATAAGAGGAGACTGGTCAAGGACCAGGCAGAGCAGATACTCCAGCAGATCTAGTCCTCGAGCTCGAACTCGATACGCTCGGTGTCCGCCCCCTTGGAGATCCTGTTAGTGATGTTTATGCCTCCTATCTCGCCCAGTGAGTCGACGTGTGTGCCGCCGCAGGGACAGAGGTCCTCGTCGCCGATTACCACCACGCGCAGAGGATCCACGCTGTCAGGTATGAGATCCAGGTTTGTACGACCCTCCTCCACCTCGGATTCGACCCGGTCGCGGGACATCGATTCCTTCTCAACTTCCAAGTCCTTCTGTATGAAGGCGTTCACCTGTTTCTCTATGGTCTCGATATCTCCCTCATCGAACTCCACCGGGGCGAAATCTATACGGGAGCGGTCCTCATGTATCTGGTTTCCCGCAGTCGAGGCACCGTAGCGCTGGAGCACCACCCAGGACAGAAGGTGCTGGGCGGTATGCATGCGCATGTGTTTGTACCTGCGGTCCCAGTCTATGGTGCCGTGTACCTCGGTGCCGGGCTCGGGAAGGTCGTCTCCCTCCACGAAGTGGCGGACCTCGGAGCCATTCTTCTTTACATCGGTTACCTCTCGCTCTTCTCCTTCCCAGGAGATCACCCCTCTATCCGCGGGCTGTCCGCCGCCCTCAGGGTAGAAAAGCGTTCTATCCAGGACGATGTAGCCGTCCATTTCCCGGGTTTTCGTGACTTCTGCTTCAAACTCTTTATCGTAGTTTCTGTCCGGAAGATACAGGAGCTCGGTCATGGACTGGAATTACCTGCATACATATGTAAAATTTCCTGATAAACCGGTTCCAATCAGAGGTGTAACGCTATCCCTGGATCCGGCGCTGATCTGAATGAGAGACCCTCGATTTATGCTTTCCGACGGCCCAGAGGCCTCCTGAGCACCAGCTTTGACTCCAGAGAGTTCTTCGATGATGCAGATCTGCTGGAGGAATCACTGGAACATTTCCCTGGAGAGGTGGAGCGCAGTGGCGGTGCAGGAATCGAATACATGGAGACAGAAGTTACTGCAACAGACCCAGAGATGTACAACGATCTCGTGGGCCTCTATGGCAAACCCAGCGGGGATAACAGAGCGGAATACGTCTGGGAAGGCGGCCACGCCAGTCTGAGGTGGGACAGCCACGGCCTACTGCAACCAGACGAACTGGTCTTCCAGGGCCGGGCAGATAACAGAGAGGTGATTGCCTCGCTGATGCATGTGCTTGATGAAGAAGGTTACCGAGTGCTTTAACCTGGCAGCACCAGGTTAAGCAGGGCCACAACGAGCCCTGCAAGACCCATCCGCAGCCCGGCGATGTACCACTTCTGCCTCGATATCTCTCCCATGTAGGCCCCGAACGAGAACAGTAACACTACACCTGTAGCCACCGCGAGGACTGTGGCCTGCAACATGGTTATAACTCCCTCGAAGAGGAAGGGCAGGACGGGCAACAGTATGCCTATTAAAGGCCCTATACCGCTCATCACGGCGTTTATCTTCCGGGCAGTCTGTTTGCTGGAGTGCAACCTGGTGCCCTCCAGGTCGGTCTGCATCGCCTTTTCCAGCTCCTGGAGCTCCGCAAGTTTCTCCGCGCGCTCTATCTCCCAGACGCTCCACACACCGGAGGTGGCGAGGCCTATCGCCGCTCCAACCGCGACCTTGAAAACAGTCATGCCAGATGGGACGCCGGAGAGAAAGGATCCAACAGCTATGCCAACGCTTGTCAATGTACCGTCAAAACCGTTGGATATAAAGTAACGCCTGGATATCGAACGGACCTCTTCCTTCTGGAGTTCTTCACGGATATCTTCAAGCATCCTTTCAGTCCTGTGGCGTCTCTATCTTGTCAACGAGTTCTTCGCCCGCGGCCACCTCGTCCACGCTGTGGATACTGGCCCCCTCGTTTTCGATAAGGCTGCGTACCTCGTCGGCGTCTATCTTGCCCTCCATCGTCAGCTTGATGTTCTTGACCTCCTCGTCCACCTCTATCAGGGAGCTGTTGACTCCCTCCACGCCTTCCAGATCGGCGAGCCTTTCCGTTATCTCGATTATCGGTGGTTCATGCGGCTTCAGTATATCCAGCACCAGTCTTCTGACAGTGGCCATAGGTGTAAAAACGGCTCTCTGGAATATAAATCCTGCTTCCCCGGCCAGTTAGTTTAAGAAGTTTGGCGTCCCGGACAAATACATGGGAAGAGTACGACAGACATACGTGAAACGGCTCGCGAAAGATCTTGTCGAGGCTGACCCGGAAAGGTTCAGCGAGGATTTCGACCACAACAAGGAGGAGCTCAAGGAGATGGACGAGTTCAACTCCAAGAAGCTCAGGAACAGGGTAGCGGGCTACATGGTACGTGTCCTCCAGAACCAGGAGAACTAGATACTTCTAGAGTAAAACACTGTTGCAAGCAGTGAGAGCAGCACCAGTTGTATAAAGCCGGGTCCTGGGAGGTCTGCCGTGGTCGGCAGCGTCTCCAGCGCGGTAACTCTTACGCGGTCAACGTTCGCCGTACCAAGTTCGCGGTTGTAGGTCGTCACAGTAAGGTTCTCCCTGCCTGTTTTCAGCGGAGAGACAGCTATCTGGAAAGTTTTCCGGGAGTTCGCCGGGATCGTGTGGTAAACTCCCTGCCTGTGGTTAACCCAGAACCACGAGTTCACCCCTGTCAGGTTTATCATCAGCTCCTTTTCCCGGGACACATGGTTTTCGACCGTGAACTCCACGGTCCTTGTCGAGTCCACCGAGACAAGTATAGTGCTGTAAGGATGCTCTATGGAGGTCTCAAGCTGGGCGGACTGGACTGCAAACGCTGCAGGGATGAAAAGGATGGCCATGACCAGAACCGTTCCACGCTCCATAACCTAAATTACCCTCTCGTGGTTAAAGATTTCAGGGCAGCGAGTAGAAGTACACCGTGGCCGCCACCAGTACAACAGTGACAAGCTGAAGGTAGCCCATCCCCGGCACCGATCTCTCCAGGGAGCGGAAGTCTGTCACGTAGACCGGGAACCTGTCAACGTTCTTTGTGCCGAGCATAGTGTTTCTCGTGATAACTCTCAGAGTCTTTTCGCCGTTACTGGTGGGAGAGACACCTATCTGGAAGCTTTTCTCCTCACCCCCCGACAGGGTGTAAGAGATGCTGTCCTGATCGTTCTTCAGGAACTTGGCGTTCACCCCTGCAAGAGATGTCTGCAACTGTTTCGATTCGCTGACAAGGTTTTCGACCTCCAGGGTGATATAGGCGGTGCGGCCCGTCGATGTGATGATGGTAGAGTACCTGTACCTCAGGTCCGTCCTGGTCCTGTAACTCTGGGAAGTCACCTTAACGAACTTCCATGTCGCACTTGTCGCGTTCTCGTAGCTGTCACTCACCTTCACAAACCATTCGTAAGTCTGGCCGACCTCCACAGACCCCCAGGAGGCATCAGCTATGCCGGAGTTCAGTTCCTCGTAGCCAAGGAGATCGCCCGTGTCCTGGTTGAAGAACCAGACCTTCAACGGGGCGTCCTCCATGTCGGAGACATCCACCTGGAGATCGATAACGTCTCCCGATACACTGGAATCATCAGCGGGCGAGACAAGGTTTATGATCGGTCTCTGGTTCGGTATACGGTGGATCGACGAGGCCGAACCTGTCGCACCGTGGTCGTCGTAAACGGTGAGATCCACGGTTATCGGCTCCATTACCTCGAAGCCCGGATAGACGCTGGAACTGGTGTTTATCTCGCTGTAACTGCAGCGGCCCTGGTCCGTTTCCCCGTAGTTCACGTTTACAGACACGGTCCTGGAATAACTGTTGCCGTCCGTATCTGTGAAGGTGTACTCGCAGCGGTCCAGCTCAAACCTGTTCGCGTCCGAGTCGTAGACCACCGCGGAGACGTTAAACGCATGCCGCGTGGAGTAGTTGGAATAGAAGAAACTGGATACCGAGGGCGCGTGGTTGGGGAAAGTGTTCTTCCCGGTCTCTGTCGCTGTATTGCCCTCTGAATCGGTGGCCGTCACCGTCACATCCGTCGTGGCAAGGTGTGCCCAGGGCCCATCCCGGTAGTTCACCCCGTCATAGATGCACTGGGCCTCACTCGAGTTTCCATAGGCAGTATCTATGTTCATCGAGTAGGAGACGGTATTGCCTCCCGACGTTGCATCCATGCCACAGCTCTGGATATCGCCCTCGCCGTCGGGATCGTAAACGTTCGCTGCAACGCTGTAACTGTGTTCAGTGGTGGAGTTCGTGAAAACCAGGGAGAGGATCTTCGGCGGCTTGTTGCACGTCAGGGTGAAGGTCCAGGTCGAACTGGTCACGGTCGTGGAACCGTCATCCGCCTCCACGTACCAGTTGTACGTTTTCCCGCACTGAAGGTTGCTCCACTCTACAGATGCGGTCCCCGAACCGGAGACTGTGTCCGTGCCGATCAGGCTCGTGCTCTTCCGAAGATTCATCCTGTATAGCTGGGAGCGGTCCCACCATTCGTTAAGGGAGTTTTCCATGTCGCTCGCCATGTAGAACCGGGTCAGTTCGTTTGGGGCGTTGACAGAGAACTGGCCGTTCCACTCAAAGTTTGAGCTGTCCTGGCCGCAGCTGAAACTGTCGTAGGCCCCATCGTTGTCGCACCTGAAGACGTACTGGTTGCCGGAGGAGTCTTCCGCCCAGAAGTATACTCCCGAGGCTTCGTAGGACTCTCCCCGGAAATGCAGGTCGAGTACCAGGTTGCCGTTGTTCGGAGGCAGGTTCTTTGAGTACTTCATCCTTCCATCACTGTCTGACTCCGCCCACCTGAGATAGTTGGACTGGTGGTCGTACATCAGGCCCCAGTCGTAGTCCTGGTTCATCCTGTCCCTGAGGTCTGTAAGGGTGTCTCCCCTGCTCTCCCTGTCCCACCGGAGTATGCTTTTACGGTAGAACCTGCTGGCCGGCACGTAGGAATAACTTGAATCCGAGGGCTTCATCCAGAAAAGCTTGTAATCATCTCCACCGCCACGGTCGCTCATCCTGTACATAAACGAGTGATAACCCTTGCTGAGGCTGACCTGACCGTTGTAGCTCTTGCAGCTCCCGCAGTCACCGTGGGAGCCGTACCATGAAGCAACCCGGTTACCCGACGATACGCTGTCGCAGTGGTTCATCGCCGTGGAGGGAACATCGATGAAGAAGTCGCTGGCGTCATCCGAATCCGTGGCAAAACTGTATGTTCCCGACTCCGGAGCATAGATATAACCCGTTATACACGTCGAGTAGGTATCCGAAGAGGCGAAAAGGTTGCATTCCTCGCCGTCGCCACAGTCGATCCTGTCCTGGACCGTTTTCTCGCCAAATTTTCCAGTGACCTGGCTCCCATCATCCATCCTGGCCGAGAGCTCCGACATCGAATTCGCGCCATCCGAACGACTATGGTCCCACTGCATAACCTTCATACCCTGGACGTAGCCCGTGGAACCTCCCGCGTTGTAGAATTTCACGTCAACACTGTCCCCGTTGGAGTCGGAGACATCCACCTTTAACTGGGGGTTCTGGGAGTTCACAGGGCTGGTGCTTGTTGCCTGGGCGGGCCTTGGGTTGGAGACGGAGGGTGGAGAATTGCACTGTTCGGACCAGGAAAGCGTAGTCCTCAACCCAAGCACGTCTGCTTCACCTCCGCTGTAGTGGCTTGCCTTGACAGTCAGGTAGTCATCGCTAGCCTCTGAAGTGACATCGTAGGGACTGGAGGGACAGCTCTCCCAGCCATACACGGGACAGGAATAAGTGTCTCCGTAGATATTCTGGCCGCAGTCGTCTTTGTAGTTGCCGTCTGCATATATATTGGATCTTCCCTCGTAACCTCCCAGGTCGCCATCCATACTGACATAGGCCGTTGCAGAGCTCAGGCTACAGCCGTTGGTGATAAAATTGCTGAAAGTTACGCTAGTAGAACACTGATCGCAGTAGTCGTAACAGGCGGTTCTGGTCTGTGAAGGGTCCATCCACCGGAAAGATTTCATAACTCCTCCGCTCGGAGTCCTGACACGTACGAAAGAAGTGTACTCCCTACTTTCGGTCCCGGTCACCTTCCAGGAAGCCTTCCATACCGTTCTGTTCCCGATATCCTGGATTTTCTCCATCCGGATAGTGGTGTTGGAAAGCATCAGGTCGACACGCTCTATAGGTTTCTTCGACCTGATCTCGGCTGTGACGTTAAGATAGTTTCCCGGTCCAACTCTGTCTGGTTCATGTGTTATTTCAGTTATCCGGGTGGAAAGACCCGGACCCTCTGCCGCAGCGGTCATCGAAGAAAACAATACCAGGAATACCAAGAGCCAGGAGAACTCTAACCTCATCCCAGTTCACCTCCGATCCTTGAGGGAAAGACTACCAGCTGTGTGATGTCATCGTCTCTGACCACGCCAACCCTGAATGTATAGGCCGTGATATTAGAGGCAAATGCCCTGTAGCTGGAAAGCCTGTTATCTTTAACTCTCAATGGCTCACCGCTCACCCTCCCCGAGACGGAGGAAAGCCTCAATACAGCGCCCTTATACCTCTGGAGAGGCAGCCTCTTTTCGAGCAGGAACGCTCTTGACCCAGCTTTTAGCGCGGCGAGACTCAGTTTTTTACCTACCTGGAAGCTGTGGTTCCTGGAGTCGCCCTGTAATATGAGTCGCTCAACATAGAAACTCGCATTGGAACTCTGGGAGATAGATATCACGGAGTTTTCTTCAGCTAGAGAGACAAAGAAAGAGACATTATGGCGCCTCTCTTCAGATGTGTTGCTCCCGCTACGGTTCGCTCTATCAGGCAAATCCCGGGTTCCAGAACCGGTAAAGAAGAACAGAAGAGATAAAAGCAGCCCTGTCACCAGAACCAGTCCTACTGCAACCAGCACCATTCTCTGCCGCCGCGCCATCTAAAGGTTATTGACCACGGCTAGTTTTTATTATCTCTTGAAGCCACGGCCGTAGGACAGCTATAAGAGATTTCAAGCCGGTTTTAACAGTATGGACATCGACGAACTCGACGAGA
>JBDGSE010000028.1:0-4586 GCA_042217695.1 Candidatus Nanohaloarchaea archaeon
GTTACTGAGGAAGGCTGCGAAAGACTGAATAAAACAGAAAGAGGATGGAAGTAGTTCAGAGGTCTACTCCGTAGAGCTCTCCATACTTCTGCTTCACGTACTCCAGGAACGGTTCTGCTGACGGCTTTTCTCCTGTTGCTTTTTCCACAAGCTCCTCCGTTCTGTAGAGTTTTCCGTGGCAGTGGATGTTTTCTCTCAGCCATTCCAGGACTGGTTCGAAGTTTCCTGACTCGATCCTGGAGTCTATGTCCTCAACTTCTTCTTCCATGGAGCTGTATAGCTGGGCAGAAATCAGACTTCCCAGCGAGTAGGTTGTGAAGTATCCGAAGCTTCCCCATCCCCAGTGGATATCCTGTAGGACGCCTTCCTTATCGTTTTCAGGTGTTATTCCTAGGTATTCTTCCATCTTCTCGTTCCAGAGCTCTGGGAGTTCTTCCACCTCTATATCCCCGTTAATCAGTTTTCTCTCGAGTTCGTATCTGACCACGATGTGAAGGTGGTAAGTCAGTTCGTCGGCGTGAACTCGGATAAGGTTGTCGCTGTAGACTTGGTTCAGGGATTCGTAGAGATCTTGAGGAGAAGTGTTCTCGAACTGTTCAGGGAACTCTTCCTTCAGTTTAGGCAGCAGGAATTTGCAGAATGCCTCCGAACGCCCTATCTGGTTTTCCAGGAACCTTGACTGTGATTCGTGGATGCTCAGGTCTCTTGATTCTCCGAGAGGGCTTCCGTACTCTTCCTTCTGCAGTCCTAACTGGTACATGGCGTGACCGAACTCGTGGATAGTGGGCATAATGCTCTCGGAGAGATCTTCCTCGTTGTACCGTGTGGTTATCCTTGCATCGTGCTGGTTTCCCAGTGTGAAAGGATGAGTTGACACGTCGAGCCTACCTCTATCCCAGTCAAAGTTCATCAGGCCGATTATATCCCTGTTAATCTCTCTCTGTCTATCCTTGTCGAAATCACCTTTGAAGGCATCTGTAACCAGATCCCTGTTCGATTCCCTGATCTTCTCGATCATCTCGGGGATGTCCTGCTTAAGTTTCTCCATCATCCTGTCCATGTTCTCGAACTCTATGTAGGGCTCGAAGTCCCGGAAAAGTACTCTGTAAGGCTCCTCATCAGGATCAATCTGCCTGGCATACTCTCTTTTCAACTCGACAAGCTCTTTAAGATCCTCTTCAAACACTTTGAAATCGTTTTCTTCCCTGGCCTTCCTCCAGGTCTCGACCGATGTGGATTGCTTCTCGGATATCTCCTCTATTAACTCCTCGGAAACTTTCTTCGCCCGCAGGTGCTCTCTCTTCACTTCCCTGAGCTCTGCTTTTTGTTCCCTAGAAAGTTCTTTCTGTTCAAGCTCTTCGATTATTGCTCCCAGCTCTTCCTCGGATAGTTTCTGGTGTCTCAGTTTGGATATGACTGATTTCTGCTGTGAACGTGCCGGATTGCCTTTTTCCGGCATCATCACCTCTTGATCCCACTCAAGGAGCTCGTTGATATTTTCAAGATTGGAAACTATCTTCACCTTTTCCTCAAAACGGTTGTAGACACCCATACAGAAGGATTTTTCAGAACCGATTTAAAATCTCGTGAAGCAGCATCTTCTAGAGATGAAAGAGACGGAGGATCCACGGATAAAGGAGTTTGCTGAAATTTTACTCAACCATTCGACGGATATCGGTGAGGGCGACAACGTCTATCTTCTCGCAACTTCTCTAGAGTCCTTGCCGCTTTTCAGAGAGGTCAGAAGGCAGATAATCAAGAAAGGGGCGTTTCCCCACGAGCATCTTCTCTATGATTCCCAGATCGGTTCGGCGTGCTTGGATTACGACTGGGTGAAACACGCTTCCAAAGAACAGCTGGAGAAGACTTCAGAGGCCAAGCTGAAGGAGATGCAGAAGATGGACGCCTACGTCAGGATAGGAGGCCAGGACAACTACCAGGAACTTTCCAAGGTATCAAGTGATAAGGTATCCTCCGCAGTAAAAGGCGGTGAAGAGATCAAGGAGGAGAGATTCGATATTGACTGGGCTACAACCCGCTATCCGACCACTGGACTGGCACAGTCGGCGGGTATGTCGAGTCAGGAGCTTGAAGAACTTGTTTTTGATGCCGTTACTGTGACAGACTGGGAAGAGCAAAAAAGTAAAAATCAGAGGATAAAGCAGAAGTTCGATCAAGGCTCGGAAGTCCGTATAGTCGGTGAAAATAATGATTTGCGTTTCAGTCTGGAGGGTCGTGAAGGAGTTAATTCTTACGGCAAGAGAAATATGCCTGACGGAGAAGTATTCTATGCTCCCAGAAAAGAGACTCTGGAAGGAGAAATTCGGTTCACTTATCCAGGGATTTCAAATGGGGCCTGGATACATGACATCAAGCTCTGCTTTGAAAACGGTGAGATAGTTGAGTTTAGCGCCACCAAGAATGAAGACCAGTTGAAATCGATTATAGAGACTGATGAAGGATCGAAGTTTATCGGAGAGTTTGGGATAGGCATGAACCAGAGCCTGGATATGTTCACTGGTGAAACTCTCCTCGACGAGAAAATTGCTGGTACAGTACACCTAGCGATAGGAAGAGCATACAAGAAGTCCCATCCGAACGAAGAAAAGAGAAACAAGTCAGCAGTGCACTGGGACCTGATAAAGGACCTGAGACCGGAATTTGGCGGTGGAAAGATCATCCTGGATGGAGAAGTTGTCCAGGAAGATGGGGAGTGGCAGTTCTAATCCACCAGTTTCTCCATCTGTTCCAGGTGCTTCTCGAAGGTTGAGATTGCCTCTTCGACAGGCTCTGTTGATCTCAGGTCGACTCCTGCTTCCTGAAGTGTTTTCAGGCTGTATTCGCTACCTCCGGCTCTGAGGAAGTCTCTGTAGTCTTCCGGGCCTTCCTCCACGATCTTTTCTGCGAACATGTTGCCGGCGCTGATTCCTGTGGCGTACTGGAAGACGTAGAAGTTGTAGTAGAAGTGCGGTATTCTCATCCACTCTCTTCTGATTCTTTCTCCTATCTCTGCGTTCTGGTAGTAGTGCTGCTTCAGCTCTCCGTATTTTTCGTTGAGTTTGTCCGGTGTCAGTGCCTCTCCGTTCTCTACTTCTTCGTGTAGCCATTTCTCGAACTCTGAGAACATGGTCTGCCTAAAGAGCGTTCCCCGAAATCCTTCGATTACGTGGCTGAGAACGTGTTTCCTGAAGTTCTCGTCCTCGACAGTTTCGAGGAGGTGCCGGGTCAGGAGTGCTTCGTTCGTGGTTGAGGCGACCTCAGCCTGGAAGATGGTGTAGTTGCTGTAGTGGTATGGCTGGTTCTGGTTGGTGTGGTGGCTGTGCATCGAGTGGCCGAGTTCGTGGATCAGGGTGTACATCGAGTTGATGTCGTCCTGGTAGTTCATCAGGATGAAAGGCCGTGAATCGTAGCTGCCGCCGGAATAAGCGCCGCTTCTTTTACCTTTGTTCTCGTAGATATCGACCCATTTCTCCTCTTCAAGACCTTCCCTGACCTTCTCAACGTAGTCTTCGTCGAGAGGCTGCAAGGCTTCCAAAATATGCTCTTTTGCTTCCTGGTAGCTTATATCAGGGCTCTCGCTTTCGGCCACGGGCATGTAGAGGTCGTACATCTTCAGCTCGTCGACTCCCAGCTCCTTCTTCTTCAGCTCGACAAGTCTCTGAAGCAGATCAACGTTATCGTTGACGGTATCGACAAGGTTGTCGTACACCTCGACAGGTATGTTGTCTGGCTTGAGTGCTGCCCTTCTCGCTGTGTCAAAGTTTTTGATCTCTGCCATCCGGACGTTCTTCCTCACCTGCTTGCTTAGTGTGGTGGTTACGGTGTTCCTGAATTCTCCGAACCTGTCGTATAATGCCTCGAAGGACCGTTTCCTGTAACCTCTGTCCTGGTGCTTCTGCATCTTCACGAAGTTGCTCTGGGTTATCTCAACTTTCTCTCCCTCCGGATCCTCGATCTCAGGGAAGGTCAGGTCCGCGTTGGTGAATGTCGAGTAGGTCTCCTGCGCCGCATCGTTCACGTCCCCGAGAGAAGAGAGGATCTCCTCCTGATCCGATTCAAGTATGTGATTCTTCATCCGGAAGATATCGTCGAAGAAATGCTCGTAATCTTCAAGTTCTTCCTCCATCTCCAGAAATTCCCTGATCCTGCCCTGTCCGGCCTCTACTATCTCCGGAACGATGAAGCTTGTCTCCCTGCTGAAGTCCGTACCCAGGGACTTGGCCTGGGACAGCATCGCCTGAGCGTCCTGATTCCTCGTGTCCTGATCCCTCTTCATATGCGCGAATTTTTTCACGCTCTCCAGCCGGCGCGAGATATCGTTTTTGAGCTCCAGAACCTCTTTCAGGTCGCTGGCAGAGTCTGTGACCTCTCCTTCAAACTCTGAAAGCTTCTCCATATCCTGTCTTATCTCTTCGACCTCTTCTCTCCATTCCTCTTCGGAGGAGAACATGTTTTCGATACTCCATTTGTGCTCGTCGTCGATTTCACTTCGTTCCTCTACCATGTTTAAAGAATCATCATAAAGATTCAAACATGCTCCGATACATAGTAGTGCTTTTGCTCTTGCTGCCTTTCATCGATTTCTA
>JBDGSE010000029.1:0-29111 GCA_042217695.1 Candidatus Nanohaloarchaea archaeon
GCCTCAGGTGTTCAGGAACAGCGGAAGGCCCCGGGTTCAAATCCCGGCGAGTCCAAACCTACCCCGTATTCGAATCTCTGTTCTGATATCGTATTTACCGTATAGTAACAAAAATATCGAAAGTTTTATATTCTCGAAGAATAAATAACAAATATGGATGAATCTGATTTGGAAAAGCTAAAAGGACAAGTCGAAGGCGAGGTAGGCAACGATTATGACTGGACGCCTGTAGAGGAGGGTTTGAACACTATCTATAAGCTTGAATCCGAAGATGAACAATATATTCTCAAAGTTCATACTAATGAAGAAAACGAGGTAGGGTGGTTTAGAGCCGAACCCGAAATCTACGAATTAGTAGCAAACAATACTGATGTCCCCTCTCCTGAAGTAATCTACAAGGACTTTTCCGAGGAGGATTACGCAAACTCATTCTACCTAATGGAGAAACTGCCAGGAGAGAACCCAGATAAAATAAAACAAGACTTGACAAACGAGGAACTCGGCAACCTGATGTATCAATATGGAGAAATTCTCGGGAAGATTCACAATATTCCTACATCCTTCGAAAACTACGGACTACTCTCTGCCGAAGATGGCGAACTCCAAACCACAGATGACACAGAGAAATGGACATGGTCACTACAAGGAACAATTGATTCTTGGGCAGATATCGTAGAGGATAAATGGGACGAACCTGTAGAAATAGAAACGCCAGAAGAAAAAATAAGAGAACGGATACCTGAAGAACCTGAATCTATCCTTATCCACTCGGATAACCGACTTGACAATCTGCTTGTTGAAGGAGATGAAGTCACAGGTTTCATAGATTGGAGTCATCCGAGAACAGGACATAACGAATACGACCTGGCAAGGGCAGAATACTTGCTGATAGACTGGGACTTGCACTTTAAGGATGATGAAACCAAAGAATCCTTGAGAGAGAACCTTTACAAAGGCTATAGGCAGAACAACTCGATTGATGAAGGATTTGATGAGAGGCGAGAAGTTTATAGGTTTGCCACGACTGCCTGGCTTGCTGCAGGATTCGCCAACTGGGGTTCACAGTTCGAGGAAGAAAAACACGCAGAAATGAGAGAAGGTATTATAGAAAGACTTGAAGAAGAATCTCTCTAAGTCCCAAGCCTAAATATGAGAAAATTTTCCCCATCAAACTAAGCTAAATAAAACTTCGTTAAACATAGTTAAACATAGAGAAAGTTGGCTGTAATGCCTTTAACCTGGATTCGAGGTGTGAAAAGGCATGGAGTCCATAACCCTTTAACTCTGCCAGACTATTTCTCCTGTATGAGTCTAGTCCACTTCGTCGCTGGAGCTGTCGCAGGCTTCGTGGTTGGTATCGGGGCATCGATTTTCTACCTGAGGTGGAAGATGCACCGCCAGCTCGGAGATATTCAGGAGCAGATGGAGACGGCGATGAACCTCAACGATGAGGTCTCGGAGATGTTCTCCGAGGATATGTCTCCTGGAGAGGATGTTGACAGCCCAGAAGAAAAAGATGATTAATGGTTTCCGTAGAGCTGGTAGCCGAAGTATACCTGGTAGACGCCGGCGAACCCTATCAGCAGGTAGACCAGGTTCACCGCGGTATCACCGAATGGGCTGAAAACTGCTTCCAGCAGGTTGAAGTTGAAGCCTGCGATGTTTCCCAGTCCGATGAGACCGGTGTTTATAGCGGCCAGAACTACGAGTGTCAGCGAAGCCCACTCCAGGTAGTCAGAGTATTTCATCCTGCTTCACAGGGATAGGTGCGGATTCCAGTTTAAATAATCCGTTGGTACCGTTTTCAACTGGAGCTCTCTATCCTGTCCGCGGTCTTCTCCATCTCGTCCGCGATACTTCTCAGCTCCTCGATAAAGGCCTCGGTCCTGGCATTGTACTGTTCCTCTACCTCCACGTTTCTCAGGGCGACCCTGAGGTGGGACTCCTTCACCTTGTGCATCAGTTCGGCCTCATCCAGGGTCCGGTCCACGATGTTCTCCAGGAGGGATGAGAGGACAGTGTTTATCACGTGG
The DNA here is from genome assembly GCA_042217695.1 of Candidatus Nanohaloarchaea archaeon. Taxonomy (GTDB): domain Archaea; phylum Nanohalarchaeota; class Nanosalinia; order Nanosalinales; family Nanosalinaceae; genus JBDGSE01. Next base: position 2,034 of record JBDGSE010000029.1, read on the forward strand.
GGAACGTCGCCGTCAAGCGTCTGTTCATCGTCCATCTGTTCGCGGATGATACGTCTTATACGGCCTTCGGAAAGGGCCAGGTCGTCGTTTTCGAGTTGACCGTAGTCGTCCGGAATCAGTCTTTCGAGGTCCATACCCACGGAGTCGTATGCAAGCTTCAAAAACGTTACCTGGGCAGGATTTCCTCGAGTCCCTCCATGGCTTTCTCCAGTGCCTCGTCGGGGCTCTCCATCTGTTCCTTCTCCCACATCCGGTACTTCATGTGTATGGGGTCGGGAACGGTAGGATCTCTGTGCGGTTTCAATCCTGCGCTCCAGGCCGCCTCAAAATATTCGTCGTACCTCTCCTGGAGTTCATCTATCCGGGATAGCAGCGACTCTGGCTCCACAGATTTCCCCCTGTGAAACCGGAAAGTGTTGATATCCTCTACTTCCTCACGGGCCCGGTCCAGCCTCGAGTAGAGTTCCTCATGGCTCTCCAGTACGTTCACCATGTGGCGGGTCTCATCGAGCAGCATCTCCCGGGAGACCGGATAGCCGTCCTCTGAGTAAAAGTCCTCCACGTAGTTCTCGTACCGGAGCGCTTCATCAGGGAGAAACTCCTGGGTTTCTTCGGCGGTGTGGATGACTCTGTAGATCTCTTCGATATCCACTTGTTTAGAGGAGAAATCCACATATAAAAACGTTCCTCTCGGGAGGTATACTGTTCTGGTGATAACTTGAGTTTCAGAGACCTGTTCAAGTCAAAGGACGAGATAGACCTGATAGAGGGAGACATCAGGGATTCGCTGTTCTACCTGTCGCTCCCGATAGTCATGATCAACCTCCTCAGGGTTGCCTACAACCTGGCCGACACGTTCTGGCTTGGACAGCTCTCCAAGGAGGCGCTTGCAGGTATAACCTTCGCGTTCCCGATAATATTTTTCCTGATATCGCTGGGGATGGGTCTCTCCGTCGCAGGAAGTGTTCTGGTTGCACAGTACGAAGGCTCCGGGAGGAGAGAGGATGTAGGTTTTGCCGCCTCCCAGACGGTCACATTCAGCCTTATCGCGGCCCTCCTGCTCGGCGGGATGGGGTACTTCATAGTGGGAGACCTCCTCCAGCTGGTAGGTGCTGGGCCTGAGGTGCTTCCGCTTGCCACAGGTTACCTCCAGACAATAAGCCTGGGACTGTTCTCCATGTTCGGCTTCGCGGTCTTTATCTCGCTGATGCGTGGCTTCGGGGAGACCGTGACACCGATGCTGGTGATGCTTGGTTCCGTGGTCCTGAATATAGTACTCGACCCCTTCCTGATATTCGGCTGGTCCTTCTTCCCCGCGCTTGGGATCGAGGGCGCGGCCATCGCAACGATTTTCAGCCGTTTCCTCGCCCTGCTGACAGGACTGGCGATACTTTTCCGCGGCAAGGAAGGTCTCCAGATAACCCTGCCCCAGATGGTGCCCGACCTGGAGTTCCTGAAGAAGATGCTTCGCATAGGTATCCCGGCATCGATAGAAGGTACCGGGCGTTCGATATCAGTGAACGCGATAGTTGCCATCGTCGGAATGTTCTCCACATCGGTCGTGGCTGGGTACGGCATCGGGATCAGGATCTTCTCGCTCATATTCCTCCCGGCCAACGCCACAGCCCGCGGCGTCTCCACCATGACGGGTCAGAACCTTGGCGCCGACAACCAGGAACGAGCAGAGAGGACCAACTACGTCGGCGCGAAATACATGTTCGCCATACTATCGACTGTCGGGGTAGTGGTGTTCCTTGCCGCCGAACCCATCGCCTCGGTATTCACGAACAGCTCCGAGGTCACCGCGGTCGCAACACAGTTCCTCCGGATTGCCGCACTCACGTTCGGTTTCATAGGAATCCAGAGGTCTTTCGTCGGAGGGTTCCGTGGTGCCGGAAGCACCACAGCCGCCGCAGTGATATCGATAGCGACACTGGGCGCGATAAGGTTGCCCGCCGCGTTCGCCCTCTCAAGGATCTACGGAGCCACAGGGATCTGGATGGCGTTCCCCATCTCAAACGTTGCAGGGGCGTTGATAGCCTGGCTCTGGTTCCGGAGAGGTTCATGGAAGGAGAAAGTGGTCGATGAGAAGGGAGAGGTCGCCGAGGAACTGGACGAATACGGCGAAACCGTTACTGAGAGGTTCTCCAGCAAGATACAGGAACTGATATCCTGGTTCCACAACACTATTTGAAAATAACCCACAAAAAAGATTTACAGGCCCGAATAGTGTAGTCTGGCCAATCATCTCACCCTCTCGAGGTGAAGACCCGGGTTCAAATCCCGGTTCGGGCATCCTATTAACGTTTCAACGTCTCTCCTATCCTCTCCTCCCTTCGATTGATTTTTCAAGAGAAATCTAGTCTTTGATACTTTTAAAATCTAGGTTGGAGCTAAGTCTGAGCCCATGCCAATATGACAAAATTTGTTCCGTCTATCAGGTCAAATTACGATCCTTTTGGACGAATTAAAACTTCGGTAGACATTTCTTCACTATTATCAGATAAGTCATCTTCGAAACCGCGAGGGTTGTTAATTCCCAGATTAGTATCGTATATAAAGAAAATTAGGTGGTTGCAATTTGGAAGGCTCTTATAATGTTCTTTGTCTTCAGAAATTTCTTTTTTAAGTTCTCTTTTTGTCTTATTCTCGCCATATTTAAGCTCGATTCCAACTTCCTCTCTCTTGAGTAAAAAGTCTATCCTAGAGGGCGAACCTCCATGTTTTGGCCCATAGTCTTCTGGGCGTATATCATCAAAATCAAGTCTTAGTAACCCAGCAAAAAGATATTGAAGATCATACTCATCCTCTATCCGTACGGGAGGTCTATCATTATGTCTGGTATCAAGCTCTCTAGCAACACTATGTACCCTTTGACAAACTCTCTTAATTCTCTGTATGCCAATATCTGAAATTTCATCTTCCTTTTCAGAATTATTTGACTCATCGATTTTACTCTCGATTATTGATATAGTCCTATCCATTTCCTTCATCATTTCCTTTCTTGCACTTTCAGGATTATTCGATATCTCCCCATGCATCCTTGACGCAAAATCAAATGAGTAATCTAATTCCAATTTCTTCGGCAGCATTTCATCATTAATAACATCTCTAAGATTTTCTCTGAGAGGTAGATAGTTATTCCTGTAAAGATCTCTGAGACGCGATGTATCTATCTCTGACGATTCTCCCGGTATTCCAATATGTTTCTCTGTATCTTCAACTTCGTCATGTATAAATTCCGCCTCTTTCCTAAGAGAAATGAGCTCTGCAGAACCAGCTTGTTCATCCGCCATGGTTTTTAAGTATGGAATAAATTACAAGTAAATTCGCATTGAAATGCTGGAAGAATTACGAGAGAGAAACCCGGGAGGATATGATCTGAGAACTGTGGAAAAAGCATATTACAAGAAATATCGAGTCGAAAATCAGATAGGCTAGAGTCCTCGACGGAGGGCTAAATTAACTTAAGATTTTGTAGCCATAAGAGACGATAGAATGAGCCTCGGTAAGCTGTTATTTGGATACTATCTTGGTAAAAGTTCTGAGAAGAGGAAGGAGAAGCGCAGGAAGAAGGCAAGAATGCTTTTCAAGGGGTTCAAAGCAGTATTTCTGGCCTTCATAGCTGTGGCTCTAGGATTTGCATCGATCCTTAAGAGCATCAAGAATTAGTTAAGCCAGGCTGACAGCTGGTGTCGTACTGTTTATTATTCCTTCCTGGACTACGTCTTCTGTTTTCTGGTATATTTCGGCCGTGACTACTAGGCTTCCGTCTTCAAACCATCGGTATTCAAGGTTTGCATCGTCGATTTTCTGGAGGAATTCTACAGGGTCTTCAACTTCCTGCGAGAAATGGATTATTTCGGACGCGTTCAAGAGTTGAATCCCGATAACCCTGCTCTGGTTATCAAAGTCTATCGTCATATTCCCGAGACTTATTGACTGCTTGATCTTCTTGCCGCTCTCTTTAACGGTCAGGCAGTCGCTTTCAAGGTCGTATCGGGTATCTACGTTAGGCATTATCTATCACTTCTTGCGCTTTATTATTAAGTTTTGACACCGTTTTTATAAGGGGTTTATCAGGGGTTAGATACAGCACTACTTCGTATACATATCTATTGCTTTTTGGAATTCTAACCTTATAACTCTCATATTGGCTGAGAGTGTCCTTCTTTGAGTCGTTCTTTATCACGTTGCTGAACTTGTACTGCTTCAGAAGGTTCAAAACGTCGTCGAGATCCAGTTCTAGATAGTCCTCACACCGTTTTTTGGCGTGTTCATCAATAAAGAACTCGTTGGACGGATATTCAGCCAGTTTCTCCTTCAGTTTTTGAGATAAGTCCACATCAAATACATTCGTATCCGTTTTCTTAAGCATTTTATCTCTCCCATGCCCAGGATACAGGTTAGAATCCAGAACTCCGGCTTTGAGAAATAACTTGGAATCAGGTCTGAAAACTGTAACGACTATACGCCTTACTGATCTTCGAGCTTTGGGTGAAAGATCTAGACTAGAATTATCGAATAACGGTCAAAAGCCGTGTGAAAGCTTTGAATGAAAGGTATAGTTTTCCCCGGCTTGTTTCCGATGGGCTATATATTGAACCAGAGAATTTTCACTTGAGAAACACAGGGTTTCGTTTGCGGGCTTTGGACCGTGTTTCGCTTGTCCGGTTCGGGCATTTAACCTTCAAATAGAGGTGGGCACAGTTTAGGTTTGTGTAGACTAACAGGGATGTTAAACTTCCCGATCAGTATTTAGCTTGATTTCCTCTCTTTCAGGGATTTCTCGAATATCGTGGATGATGTAGTCTGCACTGGTTTCTCGGTCTTCGGCAGCTCTACTGAGAAGTACTGCGTCGACTCCGGCGTTATGACCTGCCTTCACATCGTTCTCACTGTCCCCGATTACCAGAAAATTATCTGCTGGAAGTTTTTCTATAGCTTGTTCTATCAGGTAAGGGCTGGGCTTTTTCCGCTTCAGGAAAACTTCAAAGTTGTCGTAAAGAAGCCCTCCTACAAAATCGAAGTATTCCTCGAAACCATGTGTCTCCACGAAAACTTCCGCGGTGTACTCTTCTGCGTTTGTTACAATGCCCATAGCTACGCCCGAGCTGTGAAGCTCTTCTAGGGTTTTATCCACGTTTTCAAAGACTTCTAACTGCTGGTCGCGGATAAGGCTTCTTTTCTTTTCCTGCAGGTTCTCTTTGATTTCTCTGACGTGTTCCCAGCTTACGCCTTCCTCTTTCAGGTAGTTCTCCAGTTCTCTCCGGGTTCCACGGTTAACGTATCTGTTATACTCATCGTGATCCATGCTCCATCCAAGTTCTTCGGCAGTGTCCATCCTGACCCTGAGATCGTAATCTAAATCGGTTGAGACCGAATCCAGCAAAACACCGTCAAGGTCCCATATAATGCCTTCATATCCGGGCTGGCCGCCGTCTGTTCCCGTTGGGATATTCATGTACTGGAAAGAAGAATCTAAAATTGATTAAAGTACCTCTCGTAACAGTTCAACTCCGGGCATCTGTTACTGGACGTATTTCTGTACGTTCGGCGGGAGTTCTGGCAGGTCGCCTTCCTTGGACTGGTGGCGGATAACTGATCCGATCGCCTGCCCGACCATGGACTCGTACTTTTCCACGAGCTCGCCCAGGGCCTCTTCCCCGTTCCCATCCAGTTCTTCGATGTTTCCGTCGTCGTCCACGGTGAGGCTGGGGACTTCGTTCGCCTTCTTTACTGCCATGTCTCCGATGGTCTGTTTCTCCTCCGTGACTATGCCCGAAATTATGTCCTGGTAGTCTGGCATAATGGTTAGAGTTGTGTCCTTAGATAAGAAGTTTATGGCGCTTTTATCTATATCGACCACTAGAGGATTATATGTTCGTTCTAAGTTCACATTTAACCTCTGAAACGTTTTTACCAGTTTCCTGTTGTACTTGTTGGTAAAAGAGTCTATATTTGAAATTTTTACAGGTTATAAAGCCTTTAGAAAGTCGTATTGGTTCTAAAACTTTATAAAAAACGTTTGTGTAACTTTAACCAGGGTTCATCGATGAGACCACTGGAAAAATACGGCTACCTTGCTATCGCGGCCATAACTTTCGTCCTCGTTGGAGCAGCTCAAACAAATGCAGGAGGTTTCTGCGGTTTTATAGGCGGTTGCGGTGCCGCAAGTCTGCTTCCCTGGTTGATAGGGTTCCCCGGCCTTTTCATAGGGCTTTTCATGCTGTATAATGCCTATTCGGCCGTACAGAAACTCGGCGGACAGCTGGGGCGGGCGGTAAAGTTCATGGCCTATGGACTGGTAAGCCTGATGGGTATGATGGGTCTTACAGCCCTTGAGATGCGTCTGGGTATACGGGTCTTCGGTGTCTGGACAGACACGGTAGCCACCTTCTTCGTTGCTCTGACGCTTCTGCTGTTCTACCTCGGGTTCCGTCAGATAGTTGAATCGATGGAGCCCGAGTAGCCGTCAATTTTTACGGCGGCGTATGGATTTCAGGACTTTTTCGTACCTTTCGTAGACAGAACTCTGGTTGTTTTCGGACTTCATCCCCCTTCCCCCGCCCTCTAATTCTTATTCCAGTATTAAGTAAGTATCTATTCGTTTCTCCGTTACCCTGGGCAGCCTGCAGACCGCAATACCGCCAGAAAACTCTCTAAATCCGGGCTGGGTGGCGCAGCCATCCTGGCGTGTTGCTGGATTAGAGTTTTCCATCCGTGTCTTTCTCTGTAATGGGCTGTGAAGGGTCGCCGGATGCTTTCGGAGAATCTGGCGGCAGCGGCGGCCGTCGGAACTCCGACTGCAGGACCCTGGCTGGACGAGACAGCGTCTGACCTGTATGGGATAGGCAAGCGTCAACGGCCCGGAGCGTCTACGGCGAAAGAGAGGGCCAGTACCGTGTTTAAGTGGACTGAGAACCTATCGGGGTCGCGGAGAATAATAGAGTAAAGGTGGGAAGCTTCAGGCTCTTTTGCCTTCAGACTTCCATCTGTTGATGATGTTCTTGCCCTTGCTGGAACTGGAATCAGGGCCGTCCTGATCCACGTGTTCTTCGGCGCGGTGGATGCCTTCCTGGGTGATGGCGTCCTGTTCCTCGTTGCCTTCGAACACTTCTCCACAGTAGGGGCATTTGGCAGTCTCGTTTCCAGTCATGTTACAACTCCTCTGAAGTAAATGTTAAATGGGTTTTGGTCATGAAAGGTTGACAGATTTACACTTTTCCCCAACGTTTAAGTAGTTGTTCGTTTTCCCCGAACTATGCCGTGGTCTTCAGATCCTCTCGACTATCCTCTTCTCGAGTTCCTCCCTGTCTAGAGGCTCCAGTGCGACGGCCTTGCCTCTGTAGGTGTAGAAAAGTATGCCTCTGATATCCTTCCGGGGATGGATGTCCTCCATCGCGTAACGGTAGATACTGAGCTGGAGTCGGTATTCCTCGTCTCTTCGCGTTCTGTCCGTCTTGAAGTCGACTATATCGATCTGGTCCTCGCGGTCGACCACCAGGTCTGGTCTTCCCTCTATCACAACGTCCTCGTCCTTTACAGGGTAGAGGAGAGTCTGTTCGGGCTGCATCTCCCCTCCGAGGTTCTCCATGAACTTTTTCAGGTTCTCCTCGTCCTCTATCACGGGTTCGACCTCCTCTCCGCGGGCCAGTGCTTCCGCGAACTCGTGGACGGAGCGACCTCTCTCGACCTCGCCCTGGAAGTCGCCCTCCATTATGCTGTGGACGGATTTCTTGACGGGGTAGCGATTTCCCGGAGGCTCCACGCTGAATTCCGAGCCGGAATCGGCCTCGCTCTCCACGTTTTCAGGCTCCATTTCCAGTCTTTCAGGGGTGATGTCCAGGTGTTCAAAGAAGCTGGACTCTCTGCCCTCCTCTCCGGTGACTATCAGGTGGTCCTCTGCCCTGGTGATGGCCACATAGAGTAGCCGGCGTTCCTCATCGTATTCGCCGGAGAGGCACCGAAAAAGTATCTCGGAACGCCAGTTGTCGTAGCTGTAGGCGTATGAGGAGTCGTCGTAGATCTTTCTCGTTCTCAAACCGACCGGGTCCTCGTACTCGATGCTGGAGCTCCCGGAGTTTGTCGAGGGGAACCTGTTCTCGTTGACATCCGCCAGGAACACGATAGGGTATTCCAGGCCTTTCGCGGCGTGGATGGTCTGTATCTTCACCACGTCCTCTTCCTGACTGTTATCGACCTCGTATATCTCCCCGGAGTCGATGTTGTCCTCGATGAACTGGATGAGACCACCGAGGTTCATGTATGAGCCCTGGAACGTGTCTTCAAGGACCTCTATTATCTTGTCGGTGAAACCGTCGTTCAGACCGTACCGGGTGAAAACGTCCCGGGCCACTGCACCTATCTTTTCCCTTTCCTCCAGCCGGACAAGGAAATCCCGCATGTTCTCAGGGTACTTCCCGTTTCCAAGTATATGTTCGGCCTCGTCAAGGCTGTAGCCGGCCTCCTCCAGCACCACGGCCCAGCCCCTGTCAGCATCCGAGTTGAGTATCCTCAGCCAGGCCAGCAGCAGTATCGCGGGGCGAGTCTTGAACAGCTCTACCCCGCCCTCGTACGCCACAGGTATGCCGTAGTCGGCGGCCTTCTCCTGGAGTTCTATCCCGAACTTTCGTGTCCGAGTGAGCACCGCGATGTCGCCGTAGCCGGGATCTTCTTCTCCGATAGAGTATTCCTGGTTGGCCACGACGTCCTGTATCTTTCCGAGGACGTTTTCCACCTCGTCCTGGCAGCTGTACTTTTCGATCCTTGAATCCTTGTCCCGGGTTGATTCAAGCGAGGTTATCCTCTCCTCTATGTCAGAGTTGGGGTGGTCTCTATCAGTTGCGGGGAGCGTGAGACTGCTCTCGGCCAGGTCAAGTATCTCCTGTGTGGAGCGGTAGTTCTTGACCAGGTTTATCTTCTCTATGTCCCTGTCGCGAACGTCGAAACCGACTCTTCTCCTGTCGAGCTCGTCCGCGTATTTTTCCAGCCTCTTCCGGAAGAACTGTATGTTTTCCACGGAGGCGTACTGGAAGCTGTAGATTGATTGTTTCCAGTCCCCGACCACACAGAGGTTGGGTTCTCCCGCGAGCAGTAGAGCGAGTTTGAACTGTATCTCGTTGGTGTCCTGGAACTCGTCTATCATCACGTACTCGAACTCGAGTTTCTCTCTGAGGGAGTCGTCGTCGAAGAGGAGAACGTAGGCGAAGACCAGTAGGAGGTTGAAGTTCAGGTAGTTCCTGGAGAGCGAGTACTTCATGTACGAGTAGTAGAGGTCATGCACGAACTGCTTCAGTTCCTCCCTGTCCTCTTTAAACGCCTTGTGTGCGAAGTCCTTCCTGACCTGTTTGGTCCCCCTGTCTCCGCGTACCTCTTCAAGATCTGGCGCGTCGTCCGTGAAGTCCTTCCATTTCATCGAGTATAACCGGTCGCGTAATTCGGACTGTTTCCTGCCGTTGTCAGTCTCCCGGGGTCTGTTCGCCTCCCTGAAGAGACGTTTGAACTCCTCGTAGTCACCGTCCAGGTATTTTTCCGTGTCCTGGAACCAGCCTTCTTCCTCCGGTATCACCCCCTTGGAGGCCAGGTTTTTCACCAGGTGGAGCAGTTCATCGTAATCCTGGAGTATCCTGTAGAAATCACTGTACTCCGGGTGCTCCTCCACGAACCGGTCGATGAACATCTGGAACTCCTGTTTTTCCCGTATCTCGGACTCCATCACGTTGAGATTCTCCGGTATCGCGTCATCGATACCCAGTATCTTCGGCGCCTCGAACCCGTGTTCCCTCAACATCTTCCTGCTGAACGCGTGGAACGTGGATATAGGGGCTTCATAGAGCTTGGATGCCTTAACGTCGGTCAGCTGTATTATCCTCTCCTTCATCTGTTCTGCCGCGTTGTTGGTGAAGGTCGCCAGCAGTATGTCGTCCGGGTCCACGCCCGACTCCAGTATCTCGGCGTACCGTCTCGATATTGTGAAGGTTTTCCCGGTCCCGGCACCGGCGTCCACCACGTAGATACCGTCCGTGCTCTCTATCAGTTCAGACTGTTTCTCGTTTGGCGCGATCATCTACTCCACCATCATGTCTGTGTAACGGGTGTCATCCGGGTCCGCATCTCCCACGGGGAATCCCTCCTTCCTGCACCTGTTCAGTTCATCGATTTTGTCCTGGAGGAACTCCTCGAACCGGTCAAGGTCCTCCGAAAAGTAGTTCTCCCGGCGGAACTTCACCAGCTTCTTCAGTGTCTTTCTGCATCCTTTCTCCACGTACCTGTAGTCTCCCACGTGTTTTTTCGCAAACTTTTCGAACTCGGCGGCGAACTCTGACTCCAGCAGTGGCTCCTCGTCGAACTCGTGCGGCAGCCGGTTTTCGGAGAAGAACTCGCGGTAGCGGGGAAGACCGAGTTTCTCCAGCGTCTTTCTCCGTGGGTTCGATTTCGCCACTCCACGGATAAGCTTCTCGAAAGTATCTGTCTTCGAGATCCACTCCTGGAAGTTCTCCGGGTAGTATTCGACAGTCACGGTCCTGTCATCCATGTCCGCGCCGGTGGTCACGTCGTCTCCGAGGCTTCCAAGGAAGTAGTAGTAAGTGAATTTCAGTTTCTCGTCGGGCACTCTCCTCCGGTGCTGTGCAAGGTACATTATCGGCTGGAAGTCCGGGTCATCGAAGAGTTCGACGTTGGATGCCTCCACCACCTTTGACCGGGAACGCATGTATCCCGAACTCTTGTAGTCGACGAGGTGAGTGTCCGACGCCAGGAGATCTATCTTTCCTTTCCCCCCGAGTTCCGGGTTCTGGAAGCCGGCCTCCGACACTCGGGAGTCTATCTCCTTCCCGAAGTGCTGGGCGAAATCGTTCTCGTCTCTCCAGGAGTCATAGCTGGAGGATCCCTCGATCTCCCGTGAATCTATGAACTCGACGATGTTCTCCATGCCGACACGGAGTTCTGTCCTGAGCTGCCCGGTTTTGAGTTCGTCGGCGAACTGTTCCAGCTCCTCGAGGCCGAGCTCCACGAACTTCTCCAGGCCTCTCTGTTCAACGTCCTCTGGGTAGTTGACGTAGTACTCTGCGAAGTCGTGGAAGACCCTGCCCTTCACAGTGGCCACCTCGTCCGGGTCCGATACAAGCCGGGAAAAGTAGTATGCCCTCGGTGATTTCACGAACTTGTTCAGTGAGGACTGGCTCAGCATCTCGATTTTTTCAGTCTCGACATCGTAGTCTTCACGTTCGAAGCCCTGGAAGTCAACGGTTTCAAGCCCTTCGAACCTTTCGTACCTGTGGTCGGTGAAGGACTCTATCTCGGACAGCTCGTTGAAGTAGTAGCACGGCGTTATCTCCTCATTGAACTCACGGTCCTGCACAATGAAGTACTGACGGGAACCGTTCTGCAGCAGTATCCTGAAGTCCTTCAGGTTACTTCTTTCACGTTCCTCGCGGTCTATCCATGGCCTGTCGTCCACTTCCTGCGTCCATGAGGCATCCATCCCCAGGTAAAACACGGTCTCCCTGTCGATGAACACGGAGGATTTCGGTGACGCGAGAAGCACCCCGCCGGTATCCGAATCCTTCAGGGGGTCGAACGATTCGATGTAGTACTCCAGTCGGGAGACGTTCTCCTCGCTGACCTCTTCCTCCAGCAGTCCAAGTTCTTCGAGTATCTCCAGAGTGGTATCCATACTCTCCTCTGTGATCTTCTCCAGGCTCTCAACCACTTCCCTGAAGCTAAGGTAATCCACCACGTTCAGCAACTCCCGGAACTCCTCTACAGGACCTCCAAGTTCCGAGATGTAGGCGTTGTCTTTCGTCCCCGGTACCTCGAGATCCAGGTAGTTCAGTACCGGCTGGACGTCCCGGAGTCTCAGCCTTTTCTGCGAGAACGAGAGCCGGAGCAGACCGATAAACGTCCGCAGTTCCTCGTCCTGTGCGAACCCCTGCTCCGAGTTGTATGGGATGTCCCGGGACTCCAGTGCGGACTCTATCAGCGGCTGGTAACGGCTGTCCTCTCCCAGGACTATAGCCGTGTTCTCAGGTTCCTCCAGGTTCCCCACCACGGCCTGGACTATCGCAGTGGCCGAGGAGAAAACGTTGAACTGCGGTAGTTCGGTTTTTTCACCGGTGAAGACATCTATCCTGTCGTAGTCCTCGGGAAGTATCTTCCTGTCGAGTTCGTTGAACCGGTAGGGCGCCACCACCGCCACGTCGCCCTCTACTTCATACTCCTCAATGGCGCTGTAAGGGTTTTCTTTACCTTTGATTATCTCTATTATCTGCCGGGTCTCCTGGCCCGAGAACCTTTCGTACTGTTCGATCGCCTCCAGCTCCCCTGTCTCCATCCAGCAATCAAGTACGGAGTCGAGGAGGAATGAGGCCTGCTTCCAGGACATGTCGCTCTCCTGGACGATTTCCAGGAAGAGTTCTCGGCGGCTCCCGGCCCTTGACCGGGTGAAGGCAAGTCTTCGTGGAGTGGCGGCGAAAAGCCCCTGCCGGGGTTCCTTCAGGCGTGCGTTAAGTGCATCTGCCAGCGGGGCGTCCGTCGTGAGGACCAGGTCATGGTCCTTCACCTCTTCAAAGATCTCGTCTACAGTCTTCGCCCTTTCGAGTTCCACGTACTAGTCGCGGTGTCAAAAATTATAACTCCTCCCGGGAGATTTCCGCTACCGGTACCAGGAATACCTGATTTAAAGCTAGCCGGTTCATACGTTCAGGGACTTCTGCCAGGATGTTCAGGAAATGCGCGAGAAAGGGATGCGACAACAGGACCCTCTTTGGTCTTTGCAACGAGTGCAGCGCCCAGAGGCATCGATACGGCATCAGGGATCGGAACAGTCACGGATGAAGCCACAGTTCGGACATTTCAGCTCGCAGGCCACGAACTCCGTCATGGTGCCGCCGCAGTTCCAGCAGTCGTACCCCACACCAGTTTATGGGTGACCTTCACTTTCCTTTCTTTCGTCTGAGGTCCCGGAAGTGCTCCAGCGCGTCCTTCACGTCGTCGACAGTGACCGCGGGGAAATGTTTCCTGATGTGGTAGTACTCGGCGTAGGAAGCGTTCCACAGCGGGAACCCGGATAGACATTCTCTGGTCGGGTTGTCTCCCGTCCTTATCACGTAGTCGATATCTGTCTCGACTTCAAGGTGTTCCCTGAGTTGGTCCCGGGAGAAATCTCCGCCGTTGTTTGCCACCTGCTCCGATGCCTGCAGAATATCTCTTTTGCCGTCGTACGAGATGAGAAGGTTGACCCGTTTCTCTCCCTCGTCGAATTTCTCCTCAAGTCTCTCCAGTTTTTCACGTATCCTGTCGGGCAGCGCCCCGGGATTGGTGGAGGCCCAGTTAAGCATGAAACCCTCCCGGTTATAGTTCTCGGCTACCTCCTCGATGTAGTTGTCCATGAGCGAGAAAAGGTTCTCCAGTTCCTCTTCCTCCCGTTTAAGGTTCTCCTCCGAGAGCAGGTAGAATGTGGCTTCCTCGATATGCTGGTTCTTCAGTTTTCGGCCTATCTCCTTGATAACTTCCTTGGCTTCCCTGTAGGCCTCTTCGTTCTCTATTCCTTTTTCCTCTGCATATCTCCGGTTGCCATCAGGTATCACTCCGAGATGCATGTCTTTTACCTTTTGTAACAGTGTTCTGTAGTGAAGATTTTTTAAGTTCCACCGCTCGCGGTCACTCGTACCGGAGGGCGTCCACAGGTTTCATCTTGGCGGCCCTTCTAGCCGGCAGCACTCCGGAAACCACTCCGACCAGGAACGCGAATCCCAGAGAGCCCAGTATCAAACCGGGTGAGATAGCCATCTGGACATTTATGTTGGTCACCTGCTGGGCTGCCACCAGGCCGGCCTTCCCGAGCCCGAGACCCAGTATAACCCCGATTATCCCCCCTAATAGGCCGATTATACCGGATTCGAACAGGAAAAGCAGGAGTATCTGGCGGTTCGTCGCCCCGACAGCCTTCATTATCCCTATCTCCCGGGTCCTGTCCGTGACCGAGGTGTACATGGTGTTCATTATGCCCACGCCTCCAACAAGAAGCGAGATGGAGGCTATCCCCACGACTATAGCCTGGACAAACCTGAGGATGGACCTGAAGGATTCGAGGAGATCCTGCGGCGTGGATACGGTGAAGCCCTCCTCGCCCTTCTCCACGTTTCTCTCCTGCCTGAGCTGTCTCTTAACGTTTTTCTGGACCTCTTCAGGCCGGAATCCTTCCTGAACTTTTACAACTATCTGGTCCACGGTATTGGAGGAGCCGAACAGCTTCCTGGCCTCCTCCATCGTCATTATTATGCCGCGGTCTACCCCGGGGTCTCCCACGGGCTTGGCAACCCCCACGACCCTGTACTCATTGTCCTGTATGGTTATCTTGGAGTGCACACCTATGTCCTCGCTGAAGACCTCACTGGCCACTGTAGAACCTATAACTACATTGGAGCGGTCGTTGGCCCTTATCTGCCGTCCTTCAGCTATCTCTATGGAGAACCCGTCGAGAACAAGGTCCTTGTGGTTGGCTGGTACGCCGAGTATGGTCAGGAAGACGGATTCTTCGTTGTAACCTACGCGACCCGACCGGTATATCAGGCCTGCGGCCTCGGCCACGCCACGAGTCCTCCTAACTGCCCGGAGATCGTCCTCAGTCAGTGGTTCAACGGACCGGGCGAAGGACGTGCTGCCTGCTGACATCCCTCCGGCCTGGATGAAAAGCTTGTTGGCTCCGATCGACCGGAACTCCTGGGTGATGGACTGGTTGAGCCCCTGGCCAAGGGATATCAGGGCGACCACCGCCGCTATACCGATAAATATCCCTATGATTGTGAGCCAGGAACGTCGTTTCCTGTGAAGGATGTTCCTGGCCGCCAGCTCCAGGAAGTCCAGCAACATTATCTCCTGCGCCTCCACCAGTATACTGCGCCGCCTGCCAGTACGAGAAGCACAACTCCTGCTATCCAGGTGTTACCCCTTTTCTGCATGTTGTACTTCCGCACCTCTTCGGCAGTGTAGACGTCAAGTGAGACGTTCTGGGTGTTCACCACTTTCTGACCGGTTCCGTCCCGGTAATGCAGTGTGACAGGAAGTTCAAAGTTCTCCCTTCCGGAGACATAAAGTTCTACCTCAGCGGTCTGGTAGTCGTCAGGCCCCATGTTTCCGAGGTAGATATCGTTTGTGGAGAGGACCTCGTAGTTCTCTCCGTCCGGGACAGTGACGCTCACGAACTTGGCCTGTCCCTCGCCGGCGTTGACTATGCGCAGCGTAACTTTTCCCGTGGTGTCGGGCATGAGCCGGGCCCGTTCGTTCACGCCTACCTGGAGGTTGGTCTCTCCACCAACTACCACTCCCGTGACCAGCGAGCTGGTGAATGATGTGCCGGCCTCGTTTTCATAGCTGAGAGTTATGGGCAGCTTGTAGACGCCGTTCGATGCGTCGGAGTCCACCTGCAGCCGGTAACTCACCTTTTCTGTAGCCCCTGACTCTATGCTCTGGACGTGTTTCGATGAGGTCCCCGCGACAGCGAAGGGAAGCGTCTTCGCCGAGAGATCCAGCGAGACCTCGATGTTCTTTAACTGGGAATCCGCCAGGTTCTTCAGGGTGAGGTTCATGGTCTGCGTGGCTCCGGGCGCCACATTTCCTGGGAAACCTACTTTCGTTACTGCCAGGACGGCGTCATCCGTCCTTATCTCGACAGGTATCTTTTCCCTGGCCCAGGATTCGCAGCAGCTGGGTGCGTCTCCCTCCGAGACCACGAAATCCAGGTAACTCGTACCTGAAACCGCGTTCTTATCGACCCTTACCTGCATGTGGAGGGTGTACTCCTGCGAAGGCTCTACTTCTCTCAGGACCCAGCGAACCTGTTCGCCGGGATCCGTGCTGAATGGGAACTCTGGCCGGAACTTTACTGTAACGTTCTCTGCGGTACTGTCCCCGGTGTTCACCACCTTGAACCATATGTCCGCGTATTCAGAGGTCTGTAACGGTACGGGTTCCGTCTTGATCTTCTGTATCTCTATGTTTGAGCCGTTGATGTCGTAGGTCTGTGCCTGTGCAAATACAGGCAGCATGACAAGTGTCGCGAGTAGCAGTGCTTGTTTTTTCATAGTACCGTGTCTCGAGTATCATTTGGTGGTGTCGGTGACTCCGTCCTTGATGTTGACTATCCTGTCGGCGTACTCTGCGTCGTGCGGGTCGTGAGTCACCATCACGATGGTCTTGCCCTCTTCCTTCAGTTCGGTCAGGAGGTTCATTATCCTGTCGCCTGTCTCGGTGTCAAGGTTCCCGGTGGGTTCGTCCGCCAGGACTATGTCCGGGTCGTTGGCCAGCGAACGTGCAAGGGAGACACGCTGTCTCTGCCCGCCAGAAAGCTGTGAGGGCCGGTGTTCAAGTCTTTCGCCGAGGCCGACCCTTTCCAGCAGTTCTTTGGCCCGGTTGTATCTCTCCTCGCGGGACTTGCCGCGGAACAGCATCGGTAGCGAAACGTTCTCCCAGGCGTTCATAGTCTCTATCAGGTTGAAAGCCTGGAACACGAAACCGACCTTTTCGCCTCTCAGCATCGCAAGTTCGTCTTCGTCAAGCCGGGAGATGTCCTGCCCCTCCACCTCTACCTTTCCCTCTGTCGGGGTGTCAAGGGCGCCTATCATGTTCATGAGGGTGGACTTTCCGGAACCCGAGGGACCCATTATGGCTATGAACTCTCCCGGCTCGATATCCAGGTCAGAACCTCTCAGTGCACGGACAGTGTTCTCCCCAAGCTGGTAGTGCTTTTCCACATCTTCGAGCTCTATCAAACCCATTTTTTCAACTCCTGGACTTTATTCACTTTATACCGAATGTTTTGAAACTAACGTCTTAAATGTTTCCACAGTATATCATACTCATGGGAGCTGAAAAAGCCCGGGAGGAAGTAATCGAGGCGTTCGAGCGCACGGCCGGGGTTTACGGCTGGAGCAGGAGTAACGGCCGTCTTTACGGCATACTGTTTTTCTCCGACGAACCCATGAGCCTGGACGAACTCGCCGAGGAAAGCGGCTACGCCAGGTCCACCGTCAGCAACGCGATGAATAAGATGGAGAACCTGCACGCGGTCAAACGGCGTTCCGGCGACGGGAGAACAGTCCTGTTCGAGGCGGAGAACGACCTGGAACAGGTGATGCAGGAGTTCGTCCGGAACAAGGTCAGGAAGGAGATAGACATAATGCTGAGGGCGCTGGAGAACGCCGAGGAAGAACTGGAAGGAGCCGGGGAAGAAGATGACCTGGAAAAGATCCGGGAGCTTGAAGATATATACCGGAAAAGCGATAAACTGGTGGACGCGTTCCTCCGGATGAAATCCTCAAAACTTGCAGGAGCGCTGGACGACATCGTAAACGTGTTCCGCAACCGCTAGAACAGCATCTTCTTGAGCTGGGAGAGGCTGAAAACCGTCGATGGGCGGTCCATGTGGACTCCGATTTCGCCCTCGAAAAGTTTCATGCCCAGTTTCTGTAGCGGCGACGGCATCGAGTACATCTTTTCTATGAAACCTCCAAGAGCGATCTCCCTGCCGAGCTCGGAACGCCACTTCTCCTCGTAGTTTTCAAGCGTTTCCGGGTCATCCAGCTCGATAGCCTCAACAGCGGCCTGGGCGGAACGCATCCCGTAGAGTATCCCGCCGCCGGTAAACGGTTTTGTCTGGCCTGCCGCATCGCCCACAAGGAAGACGCGTTCAGAGGTCACGCTTTCTGGAGGACCTACCGGTATCGCGCCGGCGCATATATTTTGCTTTTCCTCCTTCTCGATGTAGCCCTCGGTGATGGAGTCAAGCCATTCCACCGGGTTCTCTCCACGGGGCACCGCGGCACCGTACTCCACAGAGTCTCCCCGGGGTATACGCCAGCCGAAGAACTCAGGAACCTCAAGGAACACATCCACGAAATCGGAGGAATCCTCTTCATCCGAGAAGCAGAGTATGCCCTGGTAGAAGTGGTCGGGACCCTCCATGCCCAGTGAGTCGCGCACCGTGGAACTGGCGCCGTCACAGCCCGCGACCATCCGTGCCTCATACACGTCCGAGTCCGTTGAAACCTCTACCCGGTCATCCCTCTCGGTCACAGATTCGACGTGCTCGTCCATGTGGTAATCCACGCCGGCCTCCATCGCCTGTTCTGCCTTGACCCTGTCCAGTTCCACGCGGTCGATCACATGAGAGACTGTTTCCTGCGAAAAAAACCGGTAACGCGAGTCATCGCGGGCATGGAACTCCGCGCCCCTGACATCGTTCTGCAGCAGTCTTTCCCTCGAACCCGGGGGCACAAAGTCCCATATATCCGGTGAGACATGGCCTGAACACGCGAGAGGCCTCCCTATCTCGTCGGACTGCTCGATCACAAGAACGTCTTTTCCCTTCCCCGCAAAACCTTTCGCCAGGTGGGAGCCTGCAGGGCCTGCGCCGACAATTATCAGGTCTCGCATCGGTCTAGTACCAGTCCGGTTCCGAGATTTTTATGTCTCCGTGGACCTCTGCCTGGCAGGAGAGCCGGTAAGGTCCTTCAAGCACCTCCTCTCCCTGGAACCTTCTCAAAGTGTTCTTCTCGTCCTCCTGCATCTCGGAGAGGTTTTCCATGCCCTCCTCCACCTTTATCCTGCAGGTGGTGCAGTTGCAGAAACCTCCGCAGGCATGCATCCATTCAACACCGCCCTCTAAAAGAGCGTTCAAGACGTCCTGGCCGTCTTCCGCCTCGACTTCTTCATCTCTGTCCGTGAACTCTATTTTATGTGTCATGTTTTAGAGTAGTTTCTTTAACTATCATATACTTTGGCCGAGGAGGAACTCTCCGAAATTTTGTAGAGGGTTTAAAATCAGAGGGAGATGTTTATCTGTTATGAGTGGGAAGATAGGTCTTCCGGAGTCGGTTTCTATGGCTATCGGAGGCATGGTTGGTGGAGGCATCTTCGCTGTTCTAGGGGTTGTAGCAAAAGCAGCTAGCTATTCCTCATGGATTGCCTTCACACTGGCAGGTATCATCGCTATGTGCGCAGGCTACTCATTTATACGGTTAAACGAGATTACTGACGGTCGACACAGTCCTATAACATTTATCCAGACATTTACCGGTAGCAAAAAACTTGGAGGCATGGCAGGATGGACTTTTATCTTTGGATACGTTGGTACTATGGCGATGTACGCTTTTGCGTTTGGAGGATACTTTGAGGAGCTTATAGGAGTACATACATTCCACGGAATGGCGTTGAGACCTGTTATATCCTTATCAGTCATAGTGTTATTTGTAGGCCTTAATATTCTAGGAGCTCATGCTTCAGGCCGGACAGAAGATTTTCTAGTTGGTGCAAAAATATTAATTTTACTTATTTTCGGCTTTGGAGGCCTCTACTATGGATTAAGAAACGGCATGCTGCATTCAGGGCTTTCCACTCTTAGTGTGGGGCCTTTGATTGCAGCTGCAATTTCCTTTGTGGCATTTGAGGGATGGGAGTTACTGATGTTTGATCAAGATTCTATAAAGAATCCGAAGGAAACTATAAAGAAAGCTATATTCGCTTCAATTGCTGTTGCTACATTTATCTATGTTATTGTAGCTATTGTTACAACTAACCTTGTTAGTTCATCTGTTATCGCAGAGCATGCAGAGACTGCATTGGCTGTAGCTGCCAGGCCATTCCTCGGCCAGCTAGGTTTCATTTTGATCGCAGTAGCAGCTATTTTCTCTACGGGCAGTGCGATAAATGCAACTCTTTTCAGCTCTGCCAGACTCTCCCGGAAAATGGTTTCGAAAAACCTCCTTCCCAGCAAGCTTAGGGGTGATGGAGATGAACCAGTAAAGGCTTTGCTGGTGCTTGGTGCTCTTACAGGAGGCCTCACCGTATTGGGAAGTCTTAATGCGATTACTTCTTTTGCATCATTGGCATTCATAACTATATTCGGCGGAATCAGTATACTGGCTTTCAGGGAAAGAGATAACACAGTAAATGCTGTCGTTCCTGCTGTTGGCGCGTTAGGTTCGGCAGCAACAGTTGTGGCTTTGCTCTGGCATCTCTGGTCAACAGAGTTCCATGTGTTTATCTCCGTGATAGGGCTTGCCCTGGGGGTTACTACTGTAGAAATTTTTTACTTCGAGAGGGAGGAGATCGAGGAAGTCGAGGAAGAGGTTGAGGAAGAAATCGAGGAAGTAGAGGAGGAAATCGAGGAAGACCTGGAGGAGTGATCATATGCCGATGATGGACAGAACCAGTGTGCCCAGCAACACTATCCACACGAGTAGCGACCAGTAATTTATCGCCCCTCTGATCGACGGCGCAAACCTCTCAGCCAGGGTGTCGAGTATCTGGCCGCCGTCAAGTGGTTTCACGGGCAACATGTTGAAGAACCCGACCACGAAGTTCAGCAACGCTATCATCTCCAGACCGGAGATAAACCACCCCAGGAAACCGCTGTACTCGCTGAAGGCAGGCTTTATCACGTGACTGTTCGTCACCATCGAGACCAGGGCGGCCCTGATCCCGGACTCGCGGAACATCAGTATGCCTATGTAACCGGATTCGCTGCCGTTGACGGAGATCGTCTCCACCGTGAAATTACCCTCGGAGGTCCAGAGCCTTACTTTCTCCCCCACTGACAGGTTGTTGCCTATGGCAGAGACCTCGCTGGCGTAACGCACCCTCTCGCCGTCAACCGCGTACAGCGTGCCGTTATCCATACCCGCCTTCGCAGCAGGCATACCCTGCTCCGCGATGTAGGTGACGCCTGCCGACTGCGATACCGTTGTAAAGACGAAAAGTGCCGCCAGGACAAATAACAGCGCCGTCAGGTAGTTCGCAAAGCTTCCTGCCGCGAGGACCTTCATACGAGAGGTCCAGCTCCCCTGGTCCCAGAGACCGCCCGTGATCTCAGAGTCCCTGGCCTCATCCGATTCCCCGCCGGGAAGCATGTTCTCACCCTTTGGTTCAACGAAGGCGCCAGGGATTATACCGAATATGACCCATCCAACAGAGTTTATCTCGAAGTCCTGGGCCCGCGCAACAATCCCGTGAGAGAACTCGTGGACGACCATCAGTACCCCGATACTCGCCACCCAGTACTCCACCGGGATGAAGGAGATGCCGGACTGGAAAGTGGCACTGGAACCAAGGCCAGGGGCTATAAGGGCAGGACCGCCCTCCGTCGAACGGGTGGCAGCCATCCTGAAAATCGATCGACCCAGCTGGTAAGCCACCAGCGGGATGCTCAGCAGACCGAGGACCACGGCAGCCCAGCCGTAGAAATTCCAGAACCGTGGAAAACGTTTCGCGACCCGGTCGATGAAGTCCACGCCGTGCTGGGTCCTCCTGTAGAACAGTATGGACTGTCGCTGAACCTTGTCCCGGTCACGCCAGAGCACGTAACCAACGCCGGCTATCATCGCCAGCAGGAAAACAAGTCGAGGATTTATCTGCACCATGTCACTTAACCCGGAAACAGATTATATAAAGGCTGTTCTGAGGAATATAAAAAATCTCGAGGAGTAAAACCCGGTATGGAACAACCTCTTTCCGGGCTCGAAGATCTCAGGGAAAACGTCTTCTGCGAACAGGATAACGGTGGGATAACATGAGCGAGCAACCGCTCTTCTGGAGCGACCAGCTGGCGTTCGGCATAACCAGGAAGTTCCAGGATCAGGACGAGTACGTATGCGCCTCGGGTATCTCGCCCTCAGGTATGGTGCACGCGGGAAACTTCAGAGAGATAATAACCACGGACTTCGTGGTGAAATCGCTGCAACACCGGGGAGAAAACGCTAGGTTCATATACTCCTGGGACGACTACGACCGTTTCCGTAAAGTACCGGCGAACGTTCCAGACGAGTGGGAGCAGTACATAGGGCTTCCGCTGTCAAAGGTCCCGGACCCGGAGGGCTGCCACGACTCCTATGCGGAACACTTCGAATCCAGGCTGGAGGAAGAGCTTGAAGACCTGCACATGGACATCGAGTTCATCCGACAGACAGAGATGTTTGAACGCTCGGAGTACGCCGACCTGATAAAGAAGGCGATGAACAACCGGGAGAAAGTCAAGGAGGTACTCGATAAATACCGGAAAGAACCGCTGGAAGAACCTTACTATCCTCTGAGGGTCTACTGCAAGGAGTGCGGCAAGGACTTTACGGAGGTCACGGACTACGACGGGGATTACACCGTCGAATACCACTGTGAGGAATGCGGAGAAGACTACGAGGTCAACTTCAGGGAGGAAGACACCGTAAAACCGCCGTGGAGAGTCGACTGGCCGATGCGCTGGGAGTACGAGGGCGTCGACTTCGAACCCGCGGGAAAGGAGCACTCAGCCGCTGGAGGTTCGAGGGACACGGGCAACGAGTTAGCGAGAAAGATATACGATAAAGAGCCGCCGGTCCACCAGATGTACGAGTTCGTGACGAAGGATGGCGCCAAGATATCTTCCTCTTCCGGTGAAGACGTGTTCACCATCTCCGAGCTGAAAAAGGTCTACACTCCCGGGATGATAAGGTTCCTGTTCTCGAACACCAGGCCGAACAAGGCGTTCGAGATACCGTTCCAGACCGAGGAGATATTCCAGAGGTACGACAAGTTCGACACCATCGAGGAGGCCTACTACAACCCGGAGACGGTGGAGAACGACAGGAAAAGGAAGCACTGGGAACGCGTGTATGAACTCGCGATGGTCGAAGTCCCTGAAAAACAGCCGGTCCGGGTCCCGTTCCAGCACGCATCCTTCATAGCCCAGACCATCCCCGAGGAGGAGTGGGACACGAAAGGCATCGAATCCCTGAAGAACACGGGACATGTACCGGAGGACATAGACGAGACCGGGGTCCAGCAGGTGCTTGAACGGCTGGAAAAGGCGAAGAACTGGGCGCGGGACTACGCACCCGAGGAATACGTCTACGAGATAAACTTCGAGGTGCCCGAAGACGTGAAGGAAGGGCTTGAACCCGACGAACTCGAGGCCATGGAACTTCTTGCGGACCTTCTTGAGGGCGAAGAATTCGAGGACCAGGACGAGCTCGACGGCGCGATATTCGATGTTAAAGACGACTCCGAGCTGGACACCGGCAGGTTCTTCCAGACAGCCTACCGCGTCCTGATATCGCGTGAAGAGGGTCCCCGGCTGTCCAGGCTCGTCATGTCGATAGGCCGGGAAGACGTGGTGGATATACTCCGCCAGGTGAACTAGTCCGTTGAGAGACGAGGTCAAAAAAGGGTACGAGGAGGGAGACTACGAGAGCGAATACCGCGAGGACCGGGAGCTCCAGAGGGGCGAGAGGGAGTTGCTTGACCGGCTTCTCTCCAGTATCCCCGACGGAGGGAGAGTGCTCGACCTCGGATCTGGACTCGGTGTACCTTTCGACCGATACATCGTGGACCAGGGATACCAGGTGGTTGGCGTTGATATCGCCGAAAAACACGTTGAGAAGGCGAGAGATAACGTGCCCGAGGCCCGGTTCATCACCGGAGATCTCCTTGAACAGGACTTCGAGGAGGACAGTTTTGACGCTGTGGTCAGCTTCTACTCCATATTCCACATCCCCCGGAAGGAACACGCCGAGCTTTTCCAGGAGATCCAGGGCTGGATGAAGGAGTCCGGGGCCCTGCTTGTGACCATGGGAAGCGAGGAGATGGATATGGTGAGAGGGGAGATAGGCGGGACAGAGATGCTCTGGAGTTCTTACTCCCGGGAGAAGAACATGGAGCTTGTCGAGGAACAGGGTTTCGAGGTAAAAGAGACATACCTTGAGGACTGGCGGGAGGAGACCCATCTCTGGCTACTGGCGGAACCGGCTTTGAAATAGTTCAACCGCCAACTTTGGTACATGAACGGAGAAAAATCCTTCCATTTTGTCGCCCTGTTATTCACCGGTTTCCTGGGACTGGTGTTCTTCTACCAGTTGATAACCGGTTTCGACCCGGCCTTCAAGGCGGGCGTGTCTCCTCTCTGGAAGTTCTTCGCATCGTTCCTGGGACACAGCGATATGGAACACTTTCTCAACAACGCCTTCTTCATCGGGCTGTTCGGCTCCATCTATGAAAGACTGACCTCGGGAAGGATGTTTCTCGCAACTTTCCTGGTGTCGGCGGTGTTCGCCAACTTCACCGCGTTCATCTTCTTCACGGAATCGTTCATAATCGGCGCCTCTGGTGGGGCGATGGGTGTACTGGCGGCGCTCGCCCTCTACCGACCGAACCAGGTAGGCCTCGCCCTCGGTGTCCCGGCGCCGATGTGGGCCGTCCTGTCCATGTACGTGCTGATAAACCTCGCCGGGATGACGGGGAACTCCCAGGTGGCGTACCAGGCACACCTGTTCGGCATGGTCTCCGGGGCGGCGATAGGCTACCTGTTGCGTGACGAACCGCTTATCGAGCCGGAGGAAGAAGAGGGGGAGACCCAGTGGTCGAAGAGGATTCAACGATGGGAGGAGAGATGGATGCTGGACTAGCTGTAGTCGTGGAGACCCAGATGTCTGACTCCTGAGCTATCTTCGCTCTCAAGTTCGTTGACCAGTTGCCGGGGATGGAACTCGACCCTTTCAAGTTCTGCGGGAGCCAGCCAGTGTAACCCGGCCAGCTCGGCGTCCTTGTCCTCGGGGTCGTGGCCTTTCTCCGGTTCTCCCGCAGTTTCCACGAAAAAGTAGAACTCGATCCCTCTGCCGTCTTCAAGTTTTAGCTCCCGGATGTATGCCAGGCGGGAATTAACGACCTCAAGAGAAGTTTCCTCTTCCAGTTCACGTTCCAGGGCCTCCTTCATGTCCTCCCCTTCCTCCACCCCTCCACCGGGAAGCACGTGGTACTCACGGTCTTCGGACTCCATCTCTGTGGTCAGAACTTTTTCTCCATCACGTATTACCGCGGCGACCCTGATATCGACAGGCATGCTACAGTATGGTTCAGAGAGGGTTAAAATCCCTGTCCCCTGAACCTCGGGAAGAACTGCTGTCACGGTTTTTACCCCGTCTTTCCCGTGACCGCTGCTTCTCCTGTTCCTCTCCGCCCTGCTTCACCTCTTCTATGAACTTCTCGGTGTCGACCCCTTTCTCGTCGAGCGCGTTCAGATGTTTCTTCAGCTGTGAGTTAACGATGTTCAATAAACGGGAGAGTTCTTTCTTCTCGTGGAGCAGTGTCTCCACCGAGCCCTTGTGGAAGCCGATATCCTCGTCAGTCATACCTTTGCTTCAGGGCTCCAGGGTTAAAAAATCAGGCCAGCAGCGAGGCTATGAAACCGGCGCTGATGAACGTCGCGGCAGCGCTGCCTATCGTGACCAGCACGAACGCGAGCAGGATACGACCCACCTGGTTGTTCCAGAGCTCCCTGTAACGGGTTATCTGTGTTATGTCCTCCAGTTCCTCCACGGTCGGCGGGTAGAACCTGGCCTCGGCGTAGGCAGCGACCATACCCGCCCCTATAGCAGGGTCAAGCGATGTCAGAGGCGCGGCAAGGAAGGATATGAGCCATGTCAACGGATGTGCACGGGCCAGTATGGCGCCAAGCATCGCCAGTAAACCGTTGCTGAGTATCCAGAACTTTGTAGCGGTGAAACCTGTGGATAAACCCACCTGCCAGAAACTGTAGCCCAGCCCTGCGATTATGAACGCGGGAACCCCATAGCTCACCGCCTTGAGCCATGGAAAACCTTTCTCCACGGAGTAATCGTATTCTTCACCGCTCTTCAGCTCCTCCACGAGCCCGTCAAGATGTGCGGCCCCCACCACGACGACCGCGTGGTCGAATTCTTCCTCACGTATCCTTTCAGCCATGTAGGCATTCCTCTCGTCGAGGAACACATTCTTGAGAGTTGGAAACTCTTCGCCCATGCTCTCCATAACAGAGTCAAGAACGTTCTCCTGTTTCAGGTCCTCTACATCGAGTTCATCCTCTGAACCCATGAAAGAGAACAGGAGCCGGAACTTTTCGAGAAGCGTTAACCCGGACATCGCCCGTCTAAGGGTCTCGTTTATATCCCGGTCGATAAGCGCGTACCTCATGCCCCGGGATTCCGCGGCTTCCACCGCGGAAAGGAGCTCCTCTCCCGGTTCGACGCCCTCCTCCATCCCGAGCTTTCTCTGGTAGATGGAGAGCACAAGGTTCAGGAACAGCAGGTAGCCGTTACCGTCCCGGACCGCCTCGGCCACATCCATGTCCTTCCAGCTGTCGTCGCCTCTCAACGCCTTCAGACGGTTCTCATCCAGTTCCACGCAGACAAGGTCAGGGTTTTCCTCCTCCACGGTGGAAACGACTTCCTCCATACTGGATTCGGAGACATGTGCGGTACCTATAAGCGTCACATCCCTGTCGCCGAGAGAGACCTCTCTACGCATACAAGAACATCAGTGCCCTGCATATTTAAACCCGGGAATATCTACCGCTGTATCACAAGAATACTTAAACCCGCGAGAGAATTAACCGATTATAGGGTGACCTAAAATAGCAAGTAAAGAAGAGAAACTGCAGGAGCCGCTCAACGATCTGGGCGATGTAAACGGGATCAAGGGCGCCGCAGTGGTACGCCGGGACGGACTCCTGATTTCCTCAAATCTTGGAGAAGACATCGATGATGATCAGGTAGGTGCGATGACTGCGTCCACCGTAGGCTCAGGAGAGACCGCCTCCGACGCGTTAAACATGGGTGGCGTGAACCAGGTAACCATCGAATCCGAGGACGGCAAACTCGTCTCCACAGGCGCAGGAGAAGAAGGCATTTTAACCATCCTGACCGAAGCGGACGTTAACATGGGGCTTGTCAAGGTAGAGATGGAAAAAGCCGTCAAAAAGGTCAAGAGAGTACTTTAAAGAATTCTCGGAGTTCTTGCCGGTTTTTATAACGCTGGGGAATCAATTAATTCGTGGGTAGATAGTCTATGAACCGTTGCATGGACTGCGGACAGTACTTCGCCGGCAGCTACATTTACTGCCCGGAATGCGGCAGCGACTCCGTGACAACCCTGGAAGACATCGCAGTTTACTAGATCCTCCGGCCTCAGGAAACGTTATCGCTGAAACGAAGACCATGAACCTGGTCTTCTTGCAAAAGATCCAAAGAATCTTTGAAGCGATGGACTCTCCGGGATTTGAACCCGGGGCCTCTTCCA
>JBDGSE010000003.1:0-7022 GCA_042217695.1 Candidatus Nanohaloarchaea archaeon
CCTGTGCGGTTTTATCATGTCCCATGTGGCCGCGTCTATACCGATTATCTTCATCCTTTCACTGGTCGGCTTCGAGTTCCTGGAGTTTCTCGTACACTCTTCTTTCCTTGTCGGACAGCACGATACTCGAGTTCTTCTGCGTCCTGTGCCCTGTGTCAACTATGCTCTCGTCCACATCCAGACCGATCTTCTCGAACGTCTCGAAGGCTTCGCCGGAGAGCAGGGATTCGTAGCTCACAAGGATCGCGTCGTCGATGTTCTCGTAGGCCGCGATCAAAGCGTTGTTGTTCTCCGCCCATGAGAGCCCGAACTGCGAGATCCCGCGCCTCAGCTGACTGGATTTCACGTCCTTCGGGTTCCGGTAGATGAAAACCGCCTTCATGTCCTCGGCCAGGTACTTGTAGAAGAATATGGCGGGTATCCGCACGATCTTGAGCCCGGACCAGTCCTCGAACTTGTTCAATCTCTCGATGACCTTGTTCATCTCTTTCGTGTTTTCCTCGGTCATCGCGTTCTCTATCAGGTCCTTGGAGACCTCTTTACCGCGTTCAAGTTCGTAGTATCCCTCTTTGTTGTACTCGTCCTCGTCGAAATCGGTCGGGAAATCAACGCCCGCGCTCTCGACCAGTTGACAGGCGAGCGAGGTACCGCTCCTTGGATGTCCTGCGACGAAGACCGTCCTGTCCACTACTTTGGGCTTCTCTGTCATACAAAGATAGGGGCGGCTGAAACTATTTAATCTTTCGAAGACCTGATAGAACACGAAAACACCTCACAAACCATTAACTACTTAAGAATAGCAACACACTTGTCTGTTATGAGCACGGTTCTTGAAACCTCGGACCTGCACCTGGAGGAACAGGACCAGGAGTCGAAGGAAGATACGCTGGAGCGACTGCTGACAGTTGCAGAGGACGCCGACGAGATATGGGCTCCGGGAGACATCGGGGATGTACGGGACTGGAACATGTTCGAGGAAACGTTCTCTGAACACGATATAGAGTACAGCCTGGGCAACATGGACACGAAGCCTAATGAGAGCTACCACGCGGACCGCGACACAGTGGAAGACGTGGACCCGCTGGAGGACCCCAAGCTCGGCGGTTCCGGCGTGAAGACCGATGACGTGACCGATTTCGTCAACAACATCAAGCTTTTCGAGGAAAAACTGTCTGGAAACGGCTACAACGTGATGTTCAGCCACAACCCGAAGCACGTAGGCATCGACTCCTGGAACGAAGAGTTCATCCCTGACGAGGAGAACGACCGTGGCAGAGCGACCGCGGACCATCCTTTCTACGACATAATAGTTACCGCGCACTACCACAACGGCGGCGCCTACGTCAACGAAAACGGCGCGCTGGTTGTTAAAAGCCCCTCTGCTAGGGAAAACTACAAGGAAGGCGCACCTGAGAGAACCTCCCAGCTGATAGAGTTCTCGGAAGACTACATCAACGTCAGAGAGGTAGACCTTGACTCTCCTGATGGCGAACCGGTATACGAGAAGACGTTCCGGTACGACGGCGAGGGGTTCGAGGAGATAGACCCCAGGGAGTACCTGGAGTGAACACCGGATTCAAATAGCTGCGCCACGTTTTCTAACTCATGAAGGAAGCAGACCTCCACACGCATTCAACCGCCTCGGATGGCACCGATTCAGTCGACACAGTGGTCGAGACCGCACGGGAACGGGACATCGACTGCGTGGCGATAACCGACCACGACACGCTTCACGAAGAACTCGAGTTCCGTGTGGAAAAACGGAACGGCGTGGAACTTATCAACGGCGCGGAGATAAAGGCCGAGATAGACGAAATGAAGATAGAGATACTTGGATACTTTCTCGATCCCTCTGATCCTGGTCTGAAGCAGTTGACCGAAAAGATCCGGGATCTCCGCGTGGAAAGGATGCAGGAGATGGTGGAACGCGTCAACGAGGTCATCGAGCCCGAACTCGTGATGGAGGACGTGAGAGAACATACCGAAGGTGCGCTGGGCCGACCGCACCTGGGCATGGCTCTCCGCGATAAAGACGTTGTGGACACCGTTTCAGAGGCCTTCGAGGAGTACATCGGGGACGGCCAGCACGGCTATGTCGCCACAAAGAAGCTCCCCGCGGAAGAGGTCATACAGCAGATACATGAAAACGGTGGTGTGGCATCCCTGGCCCATCCCGGACGCGACCTGTACGAGAAAGAGGACGAAAAAGTCGGGAAACTGGCGGGCATGGGTCTCGACGCCATCGAGGTGCCGTACAGCTACGAACGGCTCGAGAAAGACCATTCGATAGATATGCATTTCAGGGAGACGCGGGCAGAGGAGCTCGCGGACAGCTACGGACTGCTGGTCTCGGGTGGATCCGACTCCCATGGAACGGAAAGCGGGAAAGACTACATCGGCAACGTCCGGCTGGATTATGGAAAAGTAGAAAAGTTGAAGGAGAGGGCCCGTTCTAGAGGTACCCGAGGTCTCTGAGCCTCTCCTTTGTCTCCTCTTCCTCCTGCGGAGTCATCCCTGTGTGTTCGTCTCTCTCCTCGAGAAGGCCTTCCTCCTCGAGGTAGTCCACGACCTTCTGTGCGGATTCCTCAGGTGATTCCTCCACGGTGTTGACCTTTACATCCGGGTTCTCAGGCTCCTCGTAGGGATGGTTCACCCCGGTGAAGTTCTCGATCTTGCCCTCCTCGGCTTTCTCGTACAGGTTCTTCGGATCCCTGTCCTTCGCCACTTCGACCGGGCAATCCACGTATATCTCCACGAACTCGCCCTCGTTCTCGATCTCTTCCCTGGCGTTCTGGCGTGCATCCTCGAACGGTGAGATCGCTGCCACGATAGTGGCGATGTCGTGCCTGTTCAAGAGCGAGGCTATAACAGAGATCCTGCGGTTGTTGATGGCGCGTTCCTCTCTTGTAAAACCCAGGTCGGGGTGCAGCTTTTTCCTCAGGTCGTCGCCGTCCAGGTTGTGCACCTGTTTATCCCGGGAACGCAGCTCTTCCTCCACCAGCTTGGCTACAGTGGATTTTCCAGAGGACGGGAGGCCGGTGAACCAGAGAGTGAAACCCATCTTATTTCACCAGCGGCTGATCGAAGTCTTTCACGGTTTCAGCTACCTCGGGGCGCATCATCTCTGGAGGTGGCGTCTTACCCTCGGAAAGCATGTTCCTTATCTTGGTGCCTGAAGGAGTGACGTGGTGTTCCTGGCCGTGGGGACAGGTCTTCTCGGAGACGGTGTCGTCGCACTTCCTGCAGTAGAAGGCGTAGTCGTAGAACATCGGTTCGATCCCGATGGCACCTATCTCGTCGAAGATGGCCTGTGCCTCGTAGTCGCCGTAGTAGTCGCCGACTCCCGCGTGGTCACGGCCAACTATGAAATGGGTGCACCCGTGGTTCTTTCTGACTATGGCGTCGAAGACCGCCTCCCGCGGCCCCATGTAACGCATCTTCGAGGTGAAGATGCTCATCGCGGAGTGCTCGGGGTAGTAGTTCTGTATCAGGCTGCGGTAGGCCTCCAGTATGACCTCGTCCCGGTAGTCTCCGGACTTCTTCGCACCTATCTTGGGGTGGACCAGCACCGAGTCAACGTGCTCCATGGCGCTCTTCTGCAGGTACTCGTGGCCTCTGTGGGGGGCGTTACGGGTCTGGAAACCGACGACGGTGTCCCAGTCCTTCTCCTTGAACAGGACCCGGGTCTCCTTCGGGTTCAGGTTGTACTCCTGGAACCGGTCGAAACCGTCCTGTATCATCTGGATGTCGCCTCCCACGAGGTATTCGTCCTTCTCCATGTACATCTTCACCCCGGGGTGCTCCTCATCGTCGGTCTGGTAAAGCTTTTCCGCGGCCTCCTTCCTGTCGTAATCGTATATCTCGTCGACGTCCATGACCGCCAGCGGTTCACCGTCGTGTTCAAGCACCACCCGGTCCTCGGATTCGATGCGTTCCCTCTGTCCCTCATCGATGTCAAGAACAATGGGAACAGTCCAGACGGTACCGTCCTCCAGCGTCATGTCCTCGACGACCTTCAGAAAGTTGTTCTGGTCCATGAAGCCTTTAAGCGGCGAGTAACGTCCGTCCGCGATGTTGTGAAGATCCTTTACAAGGTCTTCCCCGATTTTGATGCTTTCCATATCCTTCGCCTCCTTGAGAAGGCGTTCCCTCTTCTCTCCGTCGACCTTCCGGTCGACAAGTTTTCCTCCATGCGGTGGAATCATAGCGAGTAACCTCTTGCGTCAAGTATCTCCCAGAGTTTCTCGTGGTACATGTAAAGTACAAATTTGACAGCCATCGAGACGCCGGCGATGCTTCCCGCGATGCTGGCGCTCCCGGTGAAAAGGTACGAGACTATCATGGTGGTCGCGGTGCCGTGCATCCTCCAGCTCAGGCTTTTACCGGCTTTCTGTCTCAGACCCATCATTTTTCACTCCACGTACCCCAGATCCTTCAGTTTCTGGGCTATCTCCTTAGCCTCTTCGACCGAGACATCTGAACCAGAATCTCCTTCAGCCAGCTCCCGGAGCTTGTCCTGTACGAACCGGGACAGGTTTATGTGGTTCTCATCCACGAACTCCGCAAGTTCATCGGGAAGCGAAATAGTCTTTCTCTTCATATGATGCATAAGTTAATTAAGATATTAAAAATGTTTCTGTCAGAAATCGATGCCGGAAACATCCGAAACATTCTCCGGTTCGAAATCTTCCGCGAAAATGTCCAGCGGGGAACCGTCCGCCTCGAGCTCCTGGCCCAGGTACCTCGCCAGCGTGGGCGCCACGTCGACTATGTCCGCATCCTCCAGTTCGCCGGAACGGAACGCGGGGCCGTGAGCACCGTAGATGCCTGTACGCTTGTGGACGAACGCGTCAGTAGAGAAGAGGTATTCTGGAAAAAGAGGCGGCCCTACCGCAACATCTTCGGTGGTACGGAAAAGTAAATCAGGCATCCCGTCCGGGCTATCATATATGTCTTCGGAACGCCAGACATCCGTCACAAAATCTTCTCCCTCCAATTTTTCTTTTATTTCCTCGCGAATCTTTCTCGTGTCCTGTACACTCCCTTGAGACCAGCGGTCGTCGTTGATGTTGATGTCCCCAAAATTAGAGGTCGCCTTCAAGTACGAGAAAGCTTCTGTGTTCTGGAAATCTATTGCCTCGATGAAGCCGGACTTCGGGGAGAAATCAATTCCTGTGGACGCACTTAATCTGTCGTTCAAATATTTCAGAAAAGGCCTAAGAAAGGTCTCTGCAAGAGGAGCGGCTAGTTCCTGTATCTTTTCTTTCAGGCCTCTACCTACAGTATCTTCTTCCTCTAGATAACCCTTCTCCTTCAGCCAAGTATTTACGTAGAAATAGTTGTCGATATGAGTGAAGCCGTGGTCCGAGACCAGCAGTATGTTGTCGTACTCCTCCATCCTGTCGCCCAGGACCTCGTCCACCTTCTCGTAGGCCTCCAGAACCTGTTCGAAACTCCTAGAACGATGCGCATTTGTATCAGTAAGCTGGAAAACTTCTACCCTCACATCAGTCTTCCCTCCTATCTGCGGGAAAGCTTTCTTCCTTATCTCAAAGTTGTGGTGATATGCCTGCCTACGCTTCTCTTTCGTAGGTTGTTGACCGGTCTGCACAAAATCGAAGTCCGGAATATCTTCTAAAAGGCCGGAAGGATAGACATCAGGATCCTCGACCATTGGAAAACCTTCCACCATGAAACCGTTTATAGGCCAAACCGGGGAGGTCCCAGGTACGTTTATAACTCCAAATTCTCCGTCAAGACGATCCCATACGAAGTCTCCTTTCCACTTACTTGAATTCCTCAGAACTATATCGTAGTCTTCGTTGAGCCAGGTATGGTGAGAGGTGTCAAAACGATCCGGGCGGTAACCCGAGAACATCGACACCCAGGCCGGGATGGTGACCGGAGGGATTGTCGACTCCATTTCGCCGAACGCGCCGTCCTCCATGAAACGCTCCATATTCGGCATCAGTCCTCTGTCGATGGCCTCCTCGATGTATTCCCGGACCGCGCCGTCCATCCCGAACACCAGCAGCGTCATATTATCAGTCTCCTTTACCAACATTTTATTACTTCAGTATATTGATTCATACTTCTATCTCGATGTTTTCCGCCTCGGAGTAGTCCAGATGCTCAAGAGCCCTGAAAAGCAGGTTTGTTATCTTGACAGGCTCCTCCATATTTAAATTGACCGAGTAAAACGCCTGATCTCTGTGTCCGCCTCCTTCTAGGCCGTGGTCAGACGCGAACACTACAAGAGTTTCATCATCGACTTCCTCAAGGAGTTTCCCAGCGAAGTCATCCATTTCTTGGTAGAGTTCGCGGTCTTTCTCATCGTTGTTAAAGAACAGATGCTGGTGCCAGTCCGGGTAGTGCAGGTGCTGCATCACCAGTTTATGCTCCCCGATATTCTCAAGAAGCTGTTTCTTTCTGTACAAGTGCTCTGCCTCCATATCCCGTAAGACTCGTTCCTTTGATACAGGCGGTCTCTTCCTGTGGGCCTTGGTAACGTAACTCTTCCCTGCAATATAAGGGTACTCGCTGTAACCTGGTATGTCCAGAGCTTTCGAATCTGCGACTTTCTCAAAGATAGAATCGACTTTCAAGAAATCTCTGTCTGGCACAAATATGCTGGACTCGAAAAGGTAGTAGTAAAGCATCTTTCTGAAGTGCATCCCGCTCCTGTTAAACATCTGGAAAAACTTCAGGACGTACCTGTCAATCTTGCGCACTTTTTCTCCCCGGAACGTAAGCATAGTGTCTATGCCGTGCCTCTCTGGCCTCTCACCAGTTATCATCGATGCCCACAGCATCGGTGTGGACAGCTTTATGTCCTCTGTATCTAGTCTCCCGAAGCTCTGTAGCTGAAGATTCTTGCATTCGAACTTCCTTATTTTCTCGTGATCTAAGCCATCAAACCCTACAACCACCATTTTATCGAACTCGGGCATATTGAATATTTTTCGCTCGGAAGGTTTTAATTACCGACGCTGGAAAGATAAAAGTCCTCGAAGGAAAAAGAG
>JBDGSE010000030.1:0-46598 GCA_042217695.1 Candidatus Nanohaloarchaea archaeon
TCCTCCAGGGAGTGTTCAAAAGTCTCCGCTATCTCGTCAAGTTGATCTACCATGTAGTCAAATTGTCTCTGGAACTTTTTATAGCCGGGAATGATTTTTATTCCGGAGCCGAGAAGGGTTCTGTATGCTCCGCGCAGAGAACCTTTCGAAAAGCTATGGTTCGGATACCGCGGTGAAAGATTTGAGTTTTGAACTGGAGAAAGGAGAAATACTGGGTCTCATCGGCCCGAACGGCGCCGGCAAGTCCACCACGATGGAGATGTGTGCGGGACTCCTGAAGCCGGACTCCGGCCAGGTATCCACGGAGTATTCTTTGAGGGAGAACGTCGGCATCGTTTTCCAGAACCTTGAGGTCAGGGCCAAGGTAACGGTTAGAGAGTTCTTGACGTTGATGGAGAGGTTAAACGGTTCTTCTGGAGACGTTGAACAGGTTCTGGACGCCGTGGGTTTGAACGCGGCGGATTCATGGGCCGAGGAAATCTCGGGAGGTCAGAAAAAGAAGTTGAACATAGCCTCGGCACTTGTCAAAAACCCGGAGTATCTGTTGCTGGATGAATCAGCTGCAGGACTCGATGTCCAGAGCAGGACCGCGCTTGAAGATATAATCGCAAAGCTGGGGGAAGACCACGGCGTACTTCTCAGCACTCACTCCATGGATATAGCAGAAAGACTCTGCGACCGGGTCATAATAATCGAGGACGGGGAGAAAGTGATAGAGGGTGAACTGGACGAACTCCTGAACGATATAGAGTCCCAGTATATAATAAGAGGTCGCGGCCCGGTACCGGAAACCTACCGCGGCGAGGCCCGGGTGGACGGAGAGTTCTTCGAGATATTCTGCGACCAGCCCCACGAAGTACTCAGGGACCTGGTTGACTCGGGTGCGATGGCCGAACTGGACGAGATCACGGTCGACAAACCAGGCCTTGAAGAAGTCTATCTGGAGGCAACAGGTGAGAGGTATGAGGAAGATAGCTGAACTGCTGCGGATCTACTTCCTTGACAAAATCCGTAGACCGATGATGGTGGCGATGTCCCTCCTGTTCGGCCTCGGGTTTTTCGTGTTCCTCTATCTCGTGTTCCGTACAGGCGGATTAAGCTTCGGCAGTAGAGAGAGCTTCGGACCCATGTTCGCGGCATCCTACCTGGTATTCATACCCGCGTACATAGCGGTATACGGCGTTCTGAACGGTTTGCTGGAGGACTCGGAGAAGGGAGTGTTGAAGGCCTACCGCGGTTCTCGGCTCACCAAGGCCGAGTATTTCACGGCGAAAATCACAACAGCGTTGATCTCCAGCGCGTTCATCGCGGCCGGTACCTTGGTGATGACCTACTTGTTCACAGGAGTATTACTTAACCCGGCGCTGGTGTCTCTCGCGGTTTTGATGACTGTTGTATCTCACTCAGGGATAGCGTTTATAGCAGCCTCCCGCGCCACGGACCGGCAGGAATCCCAGATGGCGATGCAGCTTTTCGCCATAGTACTGATCTTCGGCACCCCGGTCTTTTATCCTGAAACCCTTCTGCCAGAGTCGGTCCGGACGCTTCAGCAGCTTATGCCTCTTACGCACAGTATAGATCTGGTGCGGGCGATAATCCAGGAGTCAGTGACCGCCGGGCTCGTAATCAAGAAGACAGGCATCCTTGCCGTGTTCTCAGCGGTGTTGCTGGGCGCAGGATACAGAGAGTTCCAGTTCTAGCCCTTTATATTCACTATGGGGCGCATCCTGGCGACTTTCTTCCCTATACCCAGCTCGTCGCTCACCTTTATCACATCGTCTATGTCCTTGTAGGAGCCGGGCGCTTCTTCTGCTATCGTTGAACCGGAGGCGGCCTTAACGTAGATTCCTTCACGTTCCAGTTCTTTCTGGACGTCGCCGCCCCAGTAGTCGTTCTTGGCCTGCGTCCGCGACTTGAGGCGGCCGGCGCCGTGGGCAGTGGATCCGAACGACAGTTCCAGCGATTTTTCTCCGCCGGAGAGTATGTAGCTGGACGTCCCCATGCTTCCAGGTATCAGGACGGGCTGGCCCACGTCCGAGTAGACCTCCGGAACCTCTTCTCTGCCGGACGGCATCGCTCTTGTTGCGCCTTTCCTGTGTACGAGTAGATCCTTCTCTTCTCCGTCGACTTCGTGGGTCTCCTCCTTTGCGATGTTGTGGCAGACGTCGTAGACCATCTCCACTTCTGGCTCGTCGAATATCCTTTCCAGAGAGTCCCGGACCCCTTTCGTTATCGCCTGCCGGTTGGCCCAGGCGAAGTTGGCGGCGGCGTACATCGCCTCCCGGTAGTCCTCCGCCACCGGATCCTCGATGGGGGCGTAGATAAGTTCTTTGTCGGGTATCTCGTCAACTATCTCCGGGTGTTCTCGCTCAAATTTTCTGAGGTACTCCGTGCAGGTCTGGTGCCCCAGTCCGCGGGAGCCCGAGTGTATCATCACCACGACCTGGTCCTCCTCGAGCCCGTAGGCCTCCGCTTTGTCCCGGGTATAGATGTCCGAGACGCGCTGGACTTCCAGGAAGTGGTTGCCGGAGCCGAGCGAACCCAGCTGTTTCAGTCCCCGCTGTTTCGCCTCTTCCGGTACTTTCTCGGGGTTGCCGGGAAGCTTCCCGTTCTCTTCGGTATGTTCCAGGTCCTCCTCCGTTGCATAACCGTTCTCCAGCATCCACTCCATCCCGTTTTCAAGTATACTGTCCAGGTCGTCTCTATCTATATCTATGTAGCCTCCTTTGCCGAGCCCGACAGGTATCTTGCTGAAGAGTATGTTGACCAGCTGCTGTTCTCTGCCCTTCACCTGTTCATATGTCAGAGAGGTTCTCAGGACCCTCACCCCGCAGTTTATGTCGTAGCCGATTCCGCCGGGACTGATGACGCCGTCCTCCATGTCGACCGCGGCGACACCGCCTATCGGGAATCCGTAGCCCTGATGGCCGTCCGGCATCACTATCGAGTATTTCTGGATGCCGGGCAGTGTCGCAACGTTCCTCACCTGTTCCAGGGTTTTGTCTCCCTTTATCTCCTCCAGGAGCTCCTCGTTGGCGTAAACCCTGGCAGGGACTTTCATGTCTTCTGTCTGCGGTATCTCGTAGATATTTTCCGATACTTTTTCTAGCTCCATGGTAACCGGTGAGGGCTGAAGATTTAGAAATACACCGGTTCAGATATCCAGGACCGCTTCAAGGATCCAGCGACCGTCTTCGTGATCCACCTTCATCTCGCTGTAGGTCGGCGCCTTGATGTCGAGGTAGGAGCCCCCTGCATCGAGTGTGTCCACGAGAACTGTTGCCGTCAGCGAGAACCCGTCGTCTATCTCGCCAACCTCCTCTATCTCGATCTCCTCCAGGTGCGACACCGCCACTCCCTCAGTGTCCTGTAAAAATATCAGCCGGTCCAGGAAGTCGAAAAGCAGCGCCTCCAGGTTCTCCGATTCGATCTCGATATCGTGGCTGTACATGCCCTCTCCGCCGCCGACTATCTCCGAGAGCGCCCTTGTGGCCTCTGAAAACGCTTCTTCAAGCGTGCCTCCTGTGGCGCGAAACTTTTCATCCGCGGTGTGTTCAAGTATCTCGTAGCTCATCCTACCCTCTCCGGGAACCTTTTCTCCAGCACCTTTTTCACAAGTCTCCTTTGTTCCTCCACCCCTAAATCAGTGTTGTCTATCACCAGGTCGTATATGTCCCGCCGAGAGATATCGATGCCGTAGTACTTCCGGTAACGTTCGCGGTTCGCCTCGTCCCTCTCTACAATGTTTTCACGGGCCTCCTCTTCAGGGATACCCTCGCGTTCCGCGACCCTTCGTGCCCTTTCATCCAGGTCTGCCTCCAGGTATATCTTCAGGTCGGAGTAGTCGCCGAGCACCCAGGAGGATATCCGCGAATCGATGACCGAATCCTCGGCGAGTGCCTTTTCCAGTATCCTTCTGTCCACTTCGAGGTCCACATCCCGGTCCGCCTCTTTCGAAAGTTCGAGTACGGTCATACCTTTCTCCCTGGCTATCCTGCGGAACACTCCGCCTGTGGAGAGATGATTTACGTCCAGCAGTTCCGAGATATGGTCTGCCAGTGTCCCCTTGCCAGCGCCGGAGAGGCCGTCTATCGTCACCACTACCTCGGATTGTTTTTCTCCCTCGAATCCATCGATATAGCTCCGCATGGTTTCTTATTCTGTCTAGAAACTTTATGGTTTACCGGTAACGGAACTGGAGGAACTGCCACGGAACGGCTTTTCAACCTCAAGTTAAATCCGGGGATATGGCGAAGAGCGGTACTGCAGATCTTCCACTTCACACCGGCAAAGCCCCGAGATGGCTGTTCGACAGGATGGAGGAGCTTGGCGGAAAAATTTCCGAGGTCATAATAGAGGAGCACGGCCAGGAGGTTTTGCTGGAGAGACTGGCAGATCCCTACTGGTTCCAGGCGTTCGGCTGCGTACTCGGGTTCGACTGGCACTCCTCGGGTCTCACCACTACCACCATGGGCGCCTTAAAGCAGGCGCTGGAGCCTGAAGAACACGGCTTGAAGGTCGTGGGCGGGAAGGGTTCGGCCTCGAGGAACACCCCGGAGGAGATAGCCGGGAACGAGTTCAACCTTTCAACATCCGCCGTGGAGAGACTCCAGGATATCAGCCGGAAGAGCGCCGCCGTCGACAACTCCACGGTCCAGGATTCCTACACCCTGTACCACCACACGATGGTTGTCTCCGAGGAAGGAGACTGGGTGGTTGTACAGCAGGGCATGAACGACAGTTACGCCCGGCGGTACCACTGGCTGTCCTCGGAGACGGAGGGTCTCCTGGAAGACCCGCAGGCTGCCGTCGCATCCCAGCGGAAGA
Source organism: Candidatus Nanohaloarchaea archaeon (assembly GCA_042217695.1). Classification (GTDB taxonomy): domain Archaea; phylum Nanohalarchaeota; class Nanosalinia; order Nanosalinales; family Nanosalinaceae; genus JBDGSE01. Next base: position 4,828 of record JBDGSE010000030.1, read on the forward strand.
GGGATGAAACACTGAACCTTTCCTCCTCGCGATCGGGAGAGACCCGGGAGATATCCGTGGACCTGGTCAACGACAACCCCTCGCATCTCATGAAGTATGTGAACGGCCAGCACTCGCTGGACGATTTCTCCCGGAACAGGAAACTGGATATGCCGCAACACCACATACTGAGAGATTCCGACCTGTCCGAGAAATCCATAGAACAGTTACAAGAGGCGTACGAGGTGCAACCCGCGGACTACGAGGAACTGCTCTCGGTGAAAGGCGTGGGGAAGAAGTCGCTGCGGGCCCTCGCCCTGATATCCGAACTGGTCTATGGATCAGAAAGCTCCTGGGACGACCCGGCGAAGTACTCCTACGCCCACGGTGGGAAGGACGGAACGCCTTACCCCGTGGACCGTGAAAAGTACGATGAATCCATCGAACACCTTGAACACGCCCTGGAGAAAACTGAAGACGGCAAACATAAGCGGAAGGCCATGAAAAGACTCAGCAGGTTCTAGCGGGAGACGTGCGGGTTCCCGGACTCGTAGAACCTTAGCTCCAGGTCCTCTCCCTGCGATACACCTATCCTCGTGTCCTTTTCTATCTCCCCGGCCTCTCCGGTTTCAAGCCTGAGGTCTCCCTCTGTTACATCCATGTCGTTCTGTTCCTTTGTTATACCGTATGCCTCGCACAGCTTTCCCGGACCGCTGCAGAGTTCTTCCCGGGAATCGACGCCGCGGTTCTGGAACATGGTTTCGGCGCCTTCAAGCGGTTCGATCGCCCGTATAAGCACCGCGCCGGGTTCGCCTTCCTGGCTCGCGGAGATGTTCAGCATGTTGTGGATTCCGTAGCAGACGTAGACGTATGTTTTACCGGGAGGACCGAACATCACCTGGTTTCTCTCCGTCTTCCCAGTGAACGCGTGGGAGGCCGGGTCCTTCACATCTCTGTTGCCGTAGTAGGCCTCGGTCTCAACGATTCTTCCCTTCAGGCCCTTGCTCTCCCATACAAGTTTCGCGCCGACCAGATCCTTCGCGACCTCCGCCGGGTCGCGCCTGAAGAAACCACGCTCCATGCATCCAGGTATTGCAACACAGCTTATTGAACTTTACGAGCAGACCAGAAAAAAGTTCCTGAAGTACCTTTCACTTCGGAAGGCTCTATGTTGATCACCTGACAGCAGGTCGCGGAACACAGGATTCGAACCCGAATCCTGTTCGAGCACTCTTTCATGCAAAAGAGCGCGGAGCCCGGGATTTGAACCCGGGTCTTCACCGTGACAGGGTGAAATGATGGGCCAGACTACACCAGCTCCGCAGGTATATTTCTTGGTGCACGTGAAGTCTTTTAAACTATCCACCTTTCCCGGGGTATAAAACTGTTCGGCGGCGAGAATCCACCATGAGCCGGCAGTACCTGGTGATAGGTAACGGGAACGCGGGCGCCACCGCGGCAGAGAAACTCCGGGAGGAAGACGGGGACGCCGATATAACAGTGGTCACTGATGACTCCGAGGCGCTCTACAACCGGATAATGCTTAAGAACTACATGAAGGGCACGCTCCCGCTGCAGTACAGCCGTGTCCACGACCGGAAATGGTACGAGAAAAGAGGCATCGAGCTCCACCTCGAGACAAGGATAGAGGAGGTGGACCTTGAGGACCAGGTCGCGGTCTCCTCCTCGGGGGAAAGCTTCTCCTACGACAGCTTGCTGGTTGCGACCGGCGGCTCTCCGAGAGAGCACCCTGAAGATGAAGGATACGAGAACGTGCACTACATGTGGACCATGGCCGATGCAGAGGAGGTGAGAGCCGACGCGGAGTCCGCCAGGAAAGCTGTGGTGATAGGTGGCGGGCTTCTGGGTATAGACCTGGCCCTGGCATACGCGGAAAACGGGGCTGAAACATACTACCTTGTACGCGCCGACAACTGGTGGCACCGCGGACTGGATGATCCGGGCGCTGAGATCATACACCGAAAGCTGGAGGAGAAAGGGGTCAACGTGTTTACAGGCACGGAGGTCCGAGAACTTGTATCACGCAACGGAGAGGTTGTGAAGGTAACCGCCGACGACAGAGAATTCGAATGCGACACGGTTGCGGTCGCGATAGGCCAGGAGCCGAACTCGGATTTCATCGATGTGGAGAAGAATGACAGAGGTATGATAAAGACGGACGAAACCCTTGAGACCTCTGAAAAAGGAGTCTACGCTGCCGGGAACATGGTGGAGTACTACTCGCCAGTATTCGAGAAACGCGTCGAGAAAGGTTCCTGGGACCACTCCGAGGCGATGGGTGAGACCGCCGCCAGGAATATGATGGATGCAGATCTCTCCGGGGATAACCGTGGCGGCGCCGACCAGGAGTTCCGGTACGTGAATACCTATGGGGTCGGACATTTCGACGTCCAGTTCCTGGCCATCGGAGACTGGGACGCCGAGGCCGTACAGAAAAAGTACTCGGAGGACGAGTACCGACGCCTCTTCTTCGACGGGAAAAGACTGGTGGGCGCGGTTATGATAGGGTACACGAAGGGCCAGGAGCAGATAAGGAACTGGATCAAGGAGAAGAGAGAATTTTCCGACAGGGAGAGGTTGCTGGAGAAAAGTTTCTGGGAGTAACCGGACAGATTTTAATATCTCCGTCTCCGATGCTTCCACATGCAAGGCAAAATAGAGGGACGCATAGTTGGAATCGAGGACGAGGTCGATTACCGCGGCACCACCCAGAAAGTGGTTGAGGTGGAGGTCAGCGACGGAAACACGATAAAAGTCTTCGACGAGACCGGCTCCCTGGGGGAAGACATGGTCGGGGAGTCCCGGCAGATGTCGCTGATGTTCCTTGTGGAAAGCGCGGAGGCGCACAGCCTGGAGAGAGCTATCGATCCCGAGGAAGGATCGGAACCTTATTACTGTCTTGTAAGCGGTGAAGTCCAGGAGAAAGGTCTCCGGGAACACGAGAACAGTGTACTGAATCTTTTAAGCCTTGACGTAGGCCAGGGAACTGTCCTGGTAAAATTCGACGAGACAAACGGGATATGGACAGATATAAGCGAAGGAGACACTATAAGAGTACTTGCAAACAAGATAGTGCTCCTTGACCTTGTTTCAAACTAGTCGTGGTTTATCTCCACTTCATCAAGCACGTCAAGAGCCTTTGTAGATACGAAGGCCATATCCTGCCAGTCCTTTGTCATCCGGGGACACGCACAGTTGACATATATGTCGATGCCGTAACCCTTGTAATCTGACTCGAATATACGGTCTTCCACGAACACGTAGACGTCTTTACCGTGTTTTTCAAGCTTCTCCTTTGCTATCTCCACTGCGCGTTGATAGTTCTGACCTTTCTTTGAAGAGGTGATTATACCCCATTTCTTGTCGTCCTTGTGGTTTATCACCCGGGCGTACTCGGCCTGGAGTTCGTCCTCCAGGGAGTCTGGTTCCTCTATCCAGATGTGGCGTTCATAGGGATCGACCACGTACACCTTTTTCCCGGTCTCGGATACCTGTGACGGGTGGAACTCTCCCGAACCCAGGAACACGAAAGCATCGACTTTGTGCGCGATGTTGTGTGCCGCCCCTGCGTCACACCCCAGGACCTGGCCGGGTTCAGTCGTCCTCAGACCGGTCTTGCCATCCACGACCTCGAAGCCTTTGTCCTCCAGGAACTCCCGGACCTGGTCTGCCCGGTCCATGTACTGTGTGACTCCTACCAGTCCGACAGTTTCCTCCTCTATCTTCTCGTACTCCTCCTCCAGGACCCCCATAAGATCTCTATCCTCCCTGTAAGGCAGGTAGTAGACATCCTGGTCCTCCATGTCGGCTCCTTCCGGGTGCAGGAAACGGGTGTGTCCGACATGTATCAGGGCATCGGCCCCCATGCTCTCCACCTTCTCATCAGCTATACCGCAGGCCCCGAAAGACGAGGACCCGACGAGGACTGTCTCGTACCCCTCTTCTCTCAGGCGGTCCGAGAACTCTATCAGCTGGGGTTTGATGCCGTCAGGACCCTGTATGCCTATCTTGTCGTACTCATCCGGCAGGTCAGATATTATCCCGTCCAGGGACTCGTAGTTCCATTTTTCGCGTTCAGTCATACCCCATTATTCAGGGCGAAATCTTTTCAATACGTCACAGCTCCCGTAGCTTTTCCATGATGAACCGGCGTTCCTCTCGCTCCACCACCTTCTGGGCGTCTTCCACACCGCGTGAGACCGCCAGGACGTCAAAACCTTCCTCGACCGCTTTCCTCACTGTCTCGCGATGCGGATAATCGATCACCAGTACCTGCAGGCCTCCCTCCAGGTATTCCAGGGCTCCTGGAAGCGCCTCGGGGTCAAGCCTTCTGCCGTCGAGCACGAACCTGTCGCCGTCGAAACGGAACACGTCTGCATAGCTCTCAAGGTGGTTGCCGGGAGGTATCCTTTCGGCCCGGACCGGCCTGTCGGTGACGGCGTAGCCCGTGGAGAAAGGAGGGGAAAGGTTTACTGCCCGTCCCTGTGCGTTCAGGGGGAGAACCTCGAGGGCGGTCACCCCTTCTGCCGGAGATACCTGCTTATTCCTCCTGTCCTTCTGTTCCGCCGTTGCCTCTACCTCGTCCGGGGCTATCGAGACCCGGTCTCCGGCAGACACATCTCCGTCGAAAGCGAACAGCGCAGGTTTGTCCTTCGCGCGGGCTCTCTGTGCGTCAGCCGAGGTGTAGCCTCCTTTCCGGGCGATGATGGCGTTATCGTAGCGGTCGGGCGGCAGGGTCTCGTCCGTCAGGGTTACGTCCTCCCCCACCACTCCGTCTATCTCGCCGGGACTGGCACGGACTCCCTGGAGGCTGGCTGCCGGACTGGAGAAGGGGTTGAAGGAATCTGTTTCAAAGGCGTCCACCACATAGAAAGTACCTCTCTTGTGTACGAATTTCAGTCCCAGGTCATGGGACTCCGCTTTCTGCAGTATGTCCTGGATGTCGGAGTCGCTGAATGAAGGTCCTTCCCGTCTCACGGTCTTTCTCTGGTGGCCTCCGTTCATCGGATGCCTGGTGACCTTCACCTGTTCTCCCGGCACCTTTCTCTCGACCATGGACCTGTCCTCGACGAGGTACAGTTCCGGAGCGGTTATACCTTCCTCCAGGGATATACCCAGGCCGTTCACCGATTCCACGAGCCCAAAACTTCCAAGGTAACCCGGGACCACGGCACCGGTCTGGTCCGGCTCCACCATCTTCTGTACTATGACCGCGGGAGGTTCATCATGGCCCCGGCGGTAGAATGAAGCTATGACCTGTTTAACGGCGTTTTCCAGGCTTGAGGAGCCCACGTTCAGCTTGTAGTCGTAGAGACCTTTCTCTCCACCAGAAACCCGGATGGAAACCCTTTGAGTATCTCTCTGGCCTCCTACAAGCTCTTTCGCACGGTCAGAGGATTCGCGGACCTCGGAACTCATCCCGACCTCGCGGTAGGCGTCCTCGATCTCCTGGCGTACATCTCCCGGTATCTCGGAGTTGACTATCTCTTCAGGGGTTTCCGCGCCCTCAACTATCCTGCCGGCCTCTTCGCGGGTGATAACGAAGAAGTTGGGTACCTGTAAATCCTGCAGAGAATCGAGGAGCGCGGCCTTTTCGCCGGACCGGGACTCATCTATCTCTCCTTTCCATTCAACCATGGGAAAAAATAGGGTCTCAAGGGATTAATATTTTCCCTTCAACTGTTTCAGCGCTGCAGTTTTACGCGGGCAGATACAGGTAGCTTGTGCGCGGCTCTTTCCAGCGCCTTTCTGGCCTCGGAGACGTCTTCCTCGTCAACATCGACCCGGAAAATCTCCTGGTTGTCGTCCACAAGTGCTGCGCGGCCGATCGGTCTCCCGAACGGTTTACGCATACCCTCGTAGTACCGGTCTGCCTGGGCGATCCCTGCCAGCGGATGGTATCTCAGAACGTGGTGGGGATACGGCAGGATCTTCATGAAGTATTCCTCCTCGGGATCTAGAACCTTGCTGAGGTAGGAGTTGGCTGCCACTCGTCCTGCTTCAAGGGCTTCCGAACGGATCGAGCATCCTTCCTCCACCCTGAGGACTACAGAGTTGGAGAACTCCTCTTTCTTGGCACCCATCTCGTACTGTATGACTCTGGGTTCCGGAGCTCCCTTTACGTAGTTGTCCGACTTCTTCTGGGACTGCCTGGTGTAGGGCTGCCCAGGTTTCTCCCTGTAGATACTTGCAGGTCTGTCTCCCACTCAAAACCACCTCTTGGTTTCTGCGTGAACAGGATACTGTTGGTCTTCGCCCATTTTAGAACCTCTAAGTTGGGGTATCCTTTAAGTTTTAAATAGGTGGTCTAAACCCGGTACTGGTTCAGCACCAGATCCATCAGCAGGGCTTCACGGTCGTAACCCTCTTTTCTCCATTCATCGATAACTTCTTCAGCCTGCTCGTATTCGCTGGCGTCGGCGTAAAGAACGACGTCCTCCATCGCATCCACGAAATCGGTATCTGCTCCGAATTCAGAGATATCGGCGTCAACACCATAGTTTTCATCCACGAACTCGTCCAGATCTTCGACCTCTCCAGCGTTCAGCTGCACAAGCAGAGCCTGGTAGGCCTCGTCAACTTCACTCCTGTCCACCTGGTAGCCGTCCCCGGTCTCGGATACGCCGAGAGAAAGCTGGTCCAGATGCGTCCGCTGTATTTCGGTCAGGGAGGTCTCGATCTCCTCCGCGAAGTCCTTCAGGAAGTCGTACTTGAACTCCTCTATCCGTGTGGAGAGAGTCTTGTCCTTGCCAGCCATATTTACCTGTTAGTAACAAAAAGCTTAAATCTGTTGTACTGTCGGGAGCATTTTTTAGTCAGCGCTTACAAACCCTGTACATGAGCGAGTTAAAAGTATACCAGATAGGTCTCGGGAGCTTCGGTCGCTACGGTTTCGAGAAACTCGTGGAGCTCCAGAAACACTTCGACAGGGTAGATGTCACGCTTAAGGGTGTCTGCGACCCGGACCCGGAAAGGCTGGAACGCGCGGAGAAGTTCGGCGAAAGGAACGATGTAGAGTTCGAGACGTTCCGGCGGGCCGAGGAACTCTACGGACACGCAGAGAACGAGGAAGGGAACATAATGGTCTACGACGCCGGCCCCACGGAGACACATCCACGGTTCATCAAGGAATCGCTGAGACACGGTTTCTTCCACCTTGCGGAGAAGCCGCCGTCGCTCGAAAGAGAAAAGCACCTCGCGGAGAAAAAACTGGCAGAGCAGAACAACGTGATGTGGAAGGTCGACTTCATAGAACGAGAGAACCCTGTGGTCCAGAAGACCCTGGAGATATTGAAGGACGAGCGTATAGATTCCATCGAGGTCTTCCGGGAGAGCTCGGTCGGGGTGCAGAAACTGCTGGATCCCGTGACACGATCGGGAGTGAAGGGCGGCGACATACTGGACAAGATGGTCCACGAGGTCTATGTACTTGACTTCCTGGAGGAGGTCGGCGAAAACATGGAGATGGAACTGGAATCAGCGGAGGCCAGATACTTCATGCCTCGTGGTTTCAACACCGACAAACTGATGTCCGTAGACGGTGGACCGAAGAAAGAGATAGACGGGAAAACCGCGACAGCCCGCACCTCCGCCACCTTCACCGCAGGGGATGCCGAGATAAGACTGAACTCCAGCTGGATAGGACTCTCCGAGAGAGCCCGGATAGAGTCCTCGAAGATCAGACAGCTGTTCGACGAATCGCTGCTGGACAGAGGCTACCAGTCCATAGATGAAAAAGCGTTCCTCTACGAGGAGAGCCGGTTCTTTGTCATAAACGGGTCGCGGGACCTGGTCGGCGACATGCTCCACCAGAAACTCTACGACCTTGACGCCGGGGAAGAGATAGAGGTGCCCGGTCTTCTACACGACCAGCTTTACCGTGTCATCGAGAACGCTGTCCTCAACGCGGCCGGGAAAAAATCCGAGACCCTGAGCCGTAAAGAGACCGACATCTTCATGAACGCGATATTCGACGTGAAGGATGCGGTGGTCGATTCCGCGGGCGATTTCTACGACGAACTGGACTCCGCGAGACAGGAACTAGGGGAACTGGTGATCGAGGACAACAAGATACTTGAACCTGAGGAAAGTGAAACGATAGCAGGCTGAACCCATGAAAGCTGTGATACCCTGCGCGAAGAAGAAGGAAGACATGTTCCCGTTCTCCGAAACTAAGCCGACCGCACTGATGCCGGCCATGGACCGTCCTGTCGTGGAACAACTCGTCAGCAACCTGCAGAGCATCGGAGTCGACGAGATATACCTGGTGACCAACCACCTCGAAGAACAGTTCGAGGACCTATCTGGCGAGTACACAAACGTCAGTACAGTACACCAGGAAGAACTGAACGGGACTGGAGGCGCAGTGGAGACCTGTGATTTCATCGAGGAGGATTTCTTCGTGGTGAACGGCGACGTTATGGTATCCGAAAACGACCTTGATAACCTGAAAGAGAGCCACGAAAACGGTTCGTCCCCGGTCACCCTCCTCGCGGAGAAAGGGGACAGACCGGAAAAGTTCGGAGTCCTCAGCATAACCAACGACCGGGTCGACTCCCTGGAGGAAAAACCGGAGAAACCGGACAACGCGCTGGTCAACACAGGCATATACATGTTCAGCCCGGAGGTCTTCTCCGCACTCCAAGAACTGGAGGGGGAGAAAGAACTGACTGACGCGGTAAAGAATATGATAGACCGGGAGGACGCCCGGTTCGAGCTCATAGAGGACTACTGGCTGGACATCGGAGACCCGAAAAAGCTGTGGAGCGCCGATCGCACCCTCCGGGACAGAATAGATGGGACCTCCATACACGAGGACGCAGAGGTGCATGAAAACGTGGAGATAACAGGCGACGCCGTAATCGATGAGGGTGCAGTCCTGAAGCCTGGAGCCGTACTCGAGGGCAAGGTCTATATAGGAGAGAACGCCGAGATAGGGCCGAACACCGTTGTCAGGGACTCCACCATCTCCCAGGGCTCAGTCGTCAGGGACGCCTCGATCGAGGACGCACTCCTGTTCGAGGATAACATCGTCGACCCTCACGTGCACCTGGAGAACTGTATTATAGGCGAGGAATGCGACGTGAAGTCCGGCACCGTCATCCGTGAATCGTTCATCGGGGCACGGAGCTTCATAGAGATGAACAACTCGATCTACGGCACCAAGTTCGTACCGGACGCGAGAACCGACCTCTCAGAGATGAGCAAGTAGACGGGGTCAGAGTTAAACCAGTTAAGGAAAACTCTTTCTACAGGGTAAAGATGAAAGCCGTGATACTGGCGGCGGGCGAATCCAGCAGGTTCAGACCGTTGAGCGACAGGAGACACAAGGGTCTTACAGAGGTCCTTGGCAAACCTATAATAGAGCACACCGTAGAGGAGCTCCAGGACGCTGGCGTTGACGAGATAATAGTGGTGCAGGGCCCGGAAGAGGAGATAGAAAGAGAGCTGGGGGATAAAGCCGACCACTATGTTATTCAGGAAGACCCTCGAGGCATGGGTCACGCCCTGGAACAGGCAGAAAACCTTCTGGAAGGGAAGTTCTTCGTCCTCACACCTTACCGCGCGAACGCAGCACAGTTCTTCGAACCGATGATGGAGCTTGCGGAGAAGGAAAACTCCGGCATCGTTTTCGTTTCCACGCCGACCGACGAACCTGAAAAATACGGCATACTTGAGATGGAAGATGGAAGGGCGGTGGACATCGTGGAGAAACCGGCGCCCGGCGAAGAACCCAGCGACCAGAAAGTGGTGGGCATGTACCTCCTGGACGAGAAGTTCTTCGACTACCTTGAACAGGTCGAGACATGGGAGTACCAGTACGAAGACGCGTTAAGCGGCTACATGCAGGATGAACCTGCCTCCGTCCTGAAAATCGGGGAGAAGACCAACTCGATAAAATACCCGTGGGACCTTTTCTCCGTGGTGAGAGAACTTCTGGAAAAACATGAGAGAGATATATCGGAGGACGCAGAGATCGCGGACTCCGCCGAGTTGAAGGGCGACGTGATAGTCGAACCTGGCGCCCGTATATTCGAGAACGCGGTCGTGAAAGGTCCGGCATACATCGGGAAGGACGCGGTCGTGGGCAACAACGCGCTTGTCCGGGATTACTCCGCGCTGGAACGCGGTTCGACGGTCGGCGCGAACTGCGAGGCGAAGAACACGGTCTTCCAGCCGAACAGTTCTATGCACTCCCAGTTCATAGGCGACTCTGTAGTGGGCAGAAACTCGAAGATCGGTGCAGGAACAGTGGTGGCGAACCGCAGGTTCCGTTCAGACGGGGAGAGACCGGAGATAGAGAGCGACCTCATCGGTAAAGAACACAGTAAAGAGTCAGGGAGAGACTCGCTCGGCGCCTTTATAGGCGAGGACGTGGATATAGGCGTCAACGTCTCCATAATGCCGGGCGTCCAGATCGGAAGCGATGCAAGGATAGGGCCCGGCACGACGGTACACGAAAATGTCGGGGAAGGAGAGACCGTCTACGTCCATCAAGAGGTGAAGCGGAGTGATAGTGGGGATTGATTTTGACCGCGTGCTGTTCGACACCGACTCGTTCAACAAATACCTGGAGGATGAAACAGGGTTACACCACGTTGAGGGAGACGTACACGACAAGAACGGCAACTACGACCCCGGGAAACACGCGGAACTGTGCGGTATCGACGTAGAAGAAATCTACAGCGCCATGGAGGACCTGGAAAGATTCCTCTACGACGACGTGGAGAAACTTCAGCAGCTTGACAGCGCAGTCATAGTCACACGGGGCGCGAAAAAGTTCCAGGAACGGAAGATAGAGAGCTCCGGAGTTCTCAAATACGTCCCGGAGTACATAATCGTGGAGTCAGGCTCGAAAGATGTCGGCATCGACTTCCTCGTGGACGACTGGGAGAAGGAGATCGAACGCGCAGGGGTCCCCGGCATGCTGTTCGACCGGGAGAAACACGATATGAGGGACGTGATAGAGAGAGTCCAGCAGGAGAAAGAATAAAATCCTCCGCTCCGAACATCTCTACATGTCAGAGACTCTACACAGCTTCAAGGAAGGACCCCACGAGGTACTTGAATACGCGGTAAAGACCAGCGACGGCAAAGCGGTTATCGAACTGAACGACGGCGACCTGGGACGTCTACCTATCGAAGACCTGGAGACCGTCGATGAACTCAGGGAGGCGCTGGACAAGGTCGAGGTACATCTTAAAGAAGCTGCCCGCAGGAAAGAGGAACTCTAGTACCCCGCTCCCCCGGTTAAACAAAAAGAAAAAGGGAACAGTTTTTCAAGGCTGCCAGACGTTTACACGTCTCGGGCCTTGATGGTCTTTCTGTTGTTGGCCTGAGCTCTTTCTACGGCCCTGTCGATGAGACTCTTGACTTCATCGTCCAGAGCATCGTAGAAATCTGCGCCAACGTTGACGCCGGAAGCTGCCTCCCGAACGCCGTTCTTCTTGAGTACGTCTACCATATCAAATCACCAATTAGGTATTGTAAAGCCTCTTTTTTATAGGTACGGGATTTTATCCCGGAAAATCAGGTCGTCCGTGTCTAAAAACCAGTTTTTGTTATCGTGACCCGGTGAAAATCAGGAAAGAAGAAACCTGTCTCTAGCTCCTTATCCTGCGTTTCAAGCCATAAACAAGGGCTGCGAGGATGGCGAAAGGCAGCAGTTTTCCAGCACCCACGATTATCAGGTTCAAACTGGCGAATATTCCCCGGTAAGCATCGGCGAAAGACTCTCTGAGGTCGAACTCGGCTGTAAGCGGTTCAGGCTCGCTGAATTCTATACTTACTCTGGTGTACTCTATCCTGCGGTCCAGATCCTCGAGCCTGGACTCCAGGTACTGTATCCGCGACCGGAGTTCAGACATCCTTTCCTGTATCTTTATCAGCGAATCAACATCTGAAGTCCTGTTCAGGAGCTCTTCCAGTCTCTGCAGTTCCTGTCTCCTGTTCCTGAGCTCCAGTCTGAGCTGGGTGTATGTCTCGGTAACATCATCCACCTCCCTGCTGCTTGACTCGAGAGTCCACCGCGACTCAAGCTCCTCCACAAACGCCGAGGCGTTCTGCTCAGGGATCCTTACAGTCATGCTGCCGGACTCACCGTAGCTTCTGCTGTAACGGCTTGACTCAACGAAACCCGCGTATTCATCAACGAGGTCTCGTGTCTCGGACTGGGCCTCCTGTATCTCCGGTACCTCGAGTTCGACGGAGTAACGGGTCACCTTCTTCCTTTCCCCGACAGCCACTGCAGACTGTTTATACCCGGAAGAAGACTGTGACGTTGGAACCCCCATGTCGTAATCCGCGGTCCTCTGCGGCGCCGCACTGAAACCGACCGGAGTTAACTGTGTGAGCCCTCCTACCAGAAGCGAGAGCAACAGAAAGGCCGCGACCCCAGCCACCAGGACATTATCGCGGTCGAGGTATTTTTCCAGCTCCATGGAGATGTGAAGACCACGCTGGTTTTTATAGCCTCTGCGAGTTGTTCGGGAGACAGCGAACAATCGGAAGCTAAAATAAAAGTGCTGCGGCACATTCAAACATTATGGAGCTCGACTTCGACTCTGTCCGGGCCCTTTCCTCACCGACAAGGATACAGATACTCAGAGAGGTACTGGACCAAGAGGCGACCACCACCGACCTCAGCCGGGAGCTGGAGAAGAGCAAGTCCACGATATCCTCACACCTCAAGACCCTGAAGTCGGCGGGCCTGATAGAGAAGGACAAGAAAGACGGACGGAAGCGAGTCATATACCGGCCGACAAGGAAGGCAGAGGCGATAGTTAAGGGGAAGGAGCGAAAGGTGAAGTTCTCTGTGGCATCCACGGTCTTCACCGGTCTGCTGGGCGCCGTCTCGGTGGCCAGATGGCTGCCGGAACCCTCAAGACAGGCTCAGCCCTCCGCATCAGCAGCCATGATAGCGGATGCCGGACAGACCGCGTCGAACACGGGCTCGGAGCCGGGAACTGTTTTCCTTGCCGCAGGGATAGTTTTCCTGGGGATCGCGATTATATCGCTGCTTTACGGGCTTGTGATGCACGAACTCGGCGACTGAATCCGAAGATATTAAACAGTGATACTTCAATACTCCAGTGGAAAACACACGACCTGTACTTTCTGTGAAGAATATGCCATGCGAACTATGCGGATCAGAGACCGATTCTCTCAACAAGGTTAAAATCGAAGGTGCCGTCCTCAAGGTCTGCGACAGCTGCGCCGATATGGGCAACGAGGTCAAAACCTCCACCACTCGAAAAAAGAAGAAAAAGAAGTCCTCCCGGCCCCGGGACGAAAAGGTCCTGGTGGACGACTACGGCGACCGTATCAAGGAGGAAAGAGAGGACCGCGAGATGACCATGCAGGAACTCGCGGACGAGCTAAAGGAAAAGACCTCCGTAGTGAAGAAGATAGAGAACCAGCAGTTGAAGCCGGACAAGACCCTGGCCAAGAAGTTCTCACGGGAACTAGACCTCGAGCTCTACACGGTTCCCGAGGCCTGGGACCAGGAGACAGGATCCGGCGATTCCCGGAAGGCCACTCTCGGAGATGTGGCGGACATCAAGGACTAGTCGAACTTGAACTCTCCGTCAAGCAGGAGATGTGAGGCAAGACCTATCCCCGCTGCAAGCCCTGGAACCGGTGTGAAAAGAGTGTAGGCGCTCCCAAGCACCAGCACCGCCGTCACCATAAGACCGAAAGTTATGGAATGAGCGAAACCTCTGTGCCTCAGCCTCAGATGTGAAAAGGTGACGTAGACCAGAAGGAAAACAGCTGCAGCGGCCGAGAACCTGAGATGGATGGGCAATGGGGCGAAAAGTATCACGGACAGCGCAGTTCCAAGGCTGAGAAACGCCTTCGCCGCCCTGTGGACGTAGGAATTCTTGTGGTCTATATCCGGCAGGACGGAGCCCACTACCAGGGCTATCGATGAGGCCACCATCTCGTACACCCTGAAGTCCAGCAGACCTCTCGAAAAATAGGAGACTATCGCAGCTGCCAGGAAACCGAAAAGCACGTGTTCCGTGAAGTCACCCATAAGAAAAGAACCGGGCCAAGAGGTTAAATTTGCCGGTACTGTTCCAGGGTTTCATCGCTGAAACCGGCGGCTTCGTCCATAAGAAACCTTTCGATATCCCGGACGGCCTGGCCGGAGTCCTCGGCATACCCGGAACCCTCATCCGACTCGTAAACTATTACACCAGACCCATCACGCCTATAAGTTCTGAAACTGTACTCTCCAACAGACGCAACAAATTCAATCCGCTCAAAACTGTTTTCAAGGTCTGAAACCGGTCCAGAATTGAAATCGATGTTGTACCTGGATTTTAGCTCTTCCAGAACATCCTCCATACAGACTTCTTCACACCCGAGGAATTTAAACCTGTTTCCGGGTTTCTGCCGGCCTCCATAAGCTCTCCAGACAGTCAGAGCTCCAGCCCGTACGCCAGCAATACAGCCGTGACGCCGCTCGCGGCCGCTGACGGTATTCCCAGCGTGGAAGGGAAAAGCGTGGGGTCTCCGAACAGCCACTGGGTGGACGCCTTCACAAGAGAGATGGAAACCGCCACGACCAGGACAAGGGCCAGCGGAGTATGTTCGTCCACCTCCTCGAGGAAATAGCTGCCGCTGAAAGCCGTGAAGAACACCACGAGTGCGGAAGCGTAGGCCCCTGCACTTGCCAGCTGCGTTATGGAGGCGCCTGAAAACAGCTGGAGCGTGAGAGGGACACCCATGACCCACAGAGAGAACACAAGATGCGGTCTGTCCCTGTAGGCCTTGGATGAAAACTCCAGTTCCAGCGGCATAACTAGATTTGGTGGCCGGAATAAAAATAGACCGGCCTATATCCGGGATTCCAGGTCTTCCCTCCTGTTGCTGGCACCGGGAAAAGAAGGCACTCCCATCGTTTAACAGTAAACCCTGGCAGTTCCGGGGAAAAAAGAAGGAGAAGATTTAACGGAGATGCCGCTCCAGTTCTTCCTCTTCCACCTCCCTGGTGTCGCCGGAGCGGTCCTCGAGTTCTATCTCGCCGGTCTCCAGGTAGCGGTTGCCTATCACGAGCTTTCTCCCTATCCCCAGGAGGTCGGACTCGGCGAACTGTTCCCCCACCGACATCTGGTCGTAGAGCAGCACGTCGAACTCCCCGGAAAGCCTGTCGTAGAGCTGTTCCGCTTTCTCTCTAGCGCGGTCCTCGTGCCGGGCCACGACTATGGATACCTCAAAGGCGGATACCTCCTGATTCCAGGTTATCCCCCGGGAATCATGGTTCTGCTCTATGATGGCCGCGATAAGCCGGGTGACTCCTATACCGTAGGAGGCCATCAGGACGTTCTCCTGTTCGCCGTCCGCGGTGGCAAAATCCAGGTCCATGGCCTCGCTGTAACGCGTGCCGAGTTCGAACAGGTGGCCTATCTCTATGCCACTGACCTCTTCAAGCTCTGAACCGCAGGACTCGCAACGGGAGGCTTCGAGCTCCCTGGTGCCGTACTCACACCTCCTGCATTTCATGTAGCTGTCGCTCCCGGCTTCCGATTCCGCCAGGAACTCGTGTGAACGGGATCCTCCCATCGAGCCGTTGTCCGCCTCCACGACCGAGTAATCCAGCCCCAGCCTGTCGAAGATGTTTCTGTAGACGGAGAGGAATTCGTCGTACTTTTCCCTCAGCGAGTCCCTGTCTTCGTGGAAGCTGTATGCATCCTTCATCAGGAACTCTTTCGTCCTTAAAAGGCCTTTCCTGGCGCGGTCGTCCCGGAACTTCTTCCCTATCTGGTAGAAGACCAGGTCCAGGTCGCGATAGGAACGGATGTAGTCCCTGGCGAGTTCCACCGCGGCCTCTTCATGGGTCGCTGCTATCGTGAACTGTTTTCCGTCCCTGTTCTCCAGGTGGAAGAACTCATCGCCCTCGAAGTTCTTCCAGCGACCGCTCTTCCGCCATATATCGCTGTTCTGCAGCACGTTCATCCTGACCTCCTGCGCGATGTCATCGATCTCTTCATGTATGACGGACTCGATGTTTTCCAGGACGCGGTGGCCCATGTGGGAGAACGCAAACGTGCCGGAGCCGTAGCTGTGGACCAGCCCGGCGCGGAGCGCAAGCTCCTCGCTTTTACAGCTCGTGTCGGCCCGGGACTGCTTGGACGAGGTCACGAACAGCTCGCTGCGCCTCACCCGAAGACACCTCGACGAGTTCTAGAAAGGTTTTGCGTTGTTTGCAAAAGCTCCGTGATGTGGTACGCCCTCTTTTGAAACGCATCCTTCTCCGAAGAGAAGGTGTGCTCAAACTGTAACCTGTGCAGGGTACAGCGGAACGCGCCCACCTCTAGCTGTCGAATCCATAGAAATCACATCGATATGCCAACGGCTCATCAAACTGTCAAGTTCATATACGCGGAACACATTCACCGTCAAGCATAGATTAAATAATTAGTTACGCTGATACTTAAAACTTGTCATACATCCAAGACCCTCCAGAGAGTTCAATCCAGATGAACAGCTTGGTGCACGGGTTCAAGCTACGGAACTCCTTCTTACCCAGGGTGCCGCCTCCCGATCAGCTCAGCGGTTTTACCGGAGAACATGCACCCGATCACGACCGCGCAGGAAAAACTGTGGAAGACGCCAGGCCCGAACACCTTAATTTACCGGCCTTGACGTGAAGCGTCGGGGGCGGGATTTGAACCCGCGTGGGCTTATCGCCCAGTAGCTTAGCAAGCTACCGCAATGACCAGGCTATGCGACCCCGACACGGTTACAGGTTGTCAGGCAAAAGTTTAAAATCTGCTCAGCTGTACCGGATCCCGGACAGCGTGTATCTGGCTTTCACCAGAGGTATCTTCAGCAGAAACCCTATAGTGGAGCGGTTGCTTTCCATGAACGCTTCCTCCAGGGCGTCCTCGTGCCGGTTCCTGTAGTCGGTGTAGAGCGAGAGAGCCTCTTCCTTGGTGCAGCCCTCTTTTTTTTCTTCGCGGTCGCTCCTTATCTCTTCCTCCAGATCTTTCCTGTCGTCTATGAATTCTTCAGCGGTTATTTCTCCGTTCTGGTATGCTTCGGCCAGCTCGTTGAGCTCTTCCGATACCTGGCTCCACTCTGAAGAAGTTATACGGCCTGTGCGTAGAAGAAGTATTACCAGGCGCTGTTCAGTCCTCATATAGGAGTCGACAAATCCTTTCACTATTCTCTCTCGCAGTCTCATCTAAAACAGTTTTAATCGAGAAAAACTTAAAATCTGCGGGTCTTTTGGCAAATTATTTAAGTTTCTGAGGAACTATTTGAGTTGTAGGAGTGGTAAATAGATGGCAGAAAACATCCTCGACTTTTCTGATGTGAAGAACAAGGACGTCTTCACAGAGAAAGGGTCGTACTGCGGTAAGCTGAGAGACGTTGAAATCAACCTTGGAAAGTTTGCGGTAAGGGCTGTGGTTGTAGCGGCCGAGAAAGGTTCCTACCTGGCCCAGAAGGTCGGTGGAGCCAAGAACGTCGTCATCCCGTACCATATGGTGGAGTCCGTGGATGATGTCATCATGATCAAGGACTTCCAGACATCGGAAGTGGATGAAGGCGAGTAATCCGGGAGCATGTTTCTAGAAGCACTGCTTGGTACGGGCAGAGAAGTTGTGAGCAAGTCCTGGACTGCTGCAACTGTTCTATCCAAGTACATAGTTCTGCTGGTGGGTGCCAGGCTGGCATACGAAAGACGTCTTGATGTCGAGGACTTTCGAGAGGAGCTGCTGAAGCACTCGCGTCCCGCCATATATCTTTTCCTGGCGGCCGGGGCCGGGCTCGCCCTGACCGGCGTAACGGTTGAGCCTTTCCTGCTGTTCTTCAGTCAGCTGGCGGCACTCGGTTTTCTGGCATTCCTTTTCTGGAGTTACTGATCCAGTCTTTTCTGGACTTCCTCGTACCAGCTGTCGAGCGCCTGGCTTGCGATCTCTCTAAGTTCGTCGATGGGGAGCGTGGTGTAAACGTAGTAAACTGTTTTATCGGTCTTGCCCTCCCGCATCACAAGGTCCTTGTCCAGCATGTCTTGCAGGGCTCTCTGGACCGTGGAACGGTTCCTGTCGACCTGGTCCGCGAGCTCCTGAACCGTCAACTGGCTGTCACGCAGTTCCTCGAAGACATCTTTTTGCAGCGAGTTAAGGTCAAAAACATCGAAAATTATCTCTCTGTCCTCCTTCCCCTCCAGATCCAAAAACTCCATATCTACCCTTTGGCGGATTTAATAATAAAAATTAGCCCCCGGCGATAACATCGAAAACCCTTATCCTGTCGCCGTTCTCCAGTTCGTGTCTGTCCGATACTATGGTGCCGTCCTTCGACACCAGCACCTCCTGGACAGGCACGCCTTCGGATTCAAGCAGTTCTCCGACACTGGAACCCTCGAACTCCACCTTTCTCTCCTTCCGGGAGTCCAGATCGTCTCTCACCAGCGTGACCTTCATACTTCGAGCACACCTGTCCTTGCGGCGTGAAAGATATATTCCTGTGCGTAGCCCGCGTCCTTTCCGAACCGGGCGCGAAAGTTTTTTGACAGCTCAGCGTAGCTGTCCGAGTATAAATCGGGGTAGTGCGCCTTCACGGCTTTCATGGCCCAGGTATCGAAGGGTGCGGCCTCGTGGAAACCCTGGGAGAACAGCAGTACGCAGTCCGCCACCTTGTTGCCCACGCCGTAAAGCCGTTTCATCTCCTCCCGTGCGGCCTCGTAGTCTTTCTCTTGTAGTTCCTCCAGGCTGAAATCTTCCAGCCGGTCGAGCGTCTCGACTATGTACTTCGCGCGATATCCGACGCCGAGGTCTCTCAATTCGTCCTCGGTCGCATCCGAGAGCTCCTCCTGCGTGGGGAAGCGCTGGAGTCTCCGGCCCTCCACCTCCACTTCTTCCCCATAATTCTTCGCGATGGCGTCGTACATCTGTTTTATGCGGGGGATACTCATCTGCGGGGACAGGAGGTACGACATGAGCGTGGGGAAGAACTCGTCTTTCAGAACTCTGAGCCCCCAGAGTTCTTTTCTAGCGGCCTCTAGTTTCTCATCCTCGGGAAAACCCGCGAAGACCTCCTCCAGGTCTCTGTGAAGGCCAAGGGCCTCGACCACCTCTTCCCGCGGAAGCGAGGTCTTGACTTCCAGGCCGTTGTCCTCCTCCACTATCAGCGGTTCCCCTCTGCGGAAAGTGTAAAACCTGGAGGGTCCCTCTCCGTACAGATCTCCGTTAAAACGGTTCCAAGTGAACGTCTGGCCGCAGGTCATGGTCTGCTCCAGATCAAAGTTTTCCGGCTCAAGTTTGAACTCTCTCATGGAGAAAGTTGTAGAGAAAAACTATTTCAGTCCTTGCGGGTGTACCTGAAGAAGCCCGTCTTCTCATCGTCGTCCGGAGTCTTCTTCCGGAAGGTCTTCGCCTTGGAACGCTTGTAGCTGCGACCGCATCTGTGACACTTTATCCGTTTCTCGGCCTCAGATTTCTGCTTGAAGCCGCAATCAGGGCACTGGTAGTAGACCATGTAAATGTTTTCTCGTTCAACGTGAAAAACTCTTTGGGACGTGGAACAGATGGGAACCACAGGCGCAGTCACTGGCGCCGAAACCGTCTACCGGCCGGGCGAACCGGGAAAATATGTCGGCCAGGACGCACTCGTGTTCCGAGGTCTCCGGCAGTATGAAGTGATCGAACGCCTCCGCTTCTTCCGAAAAGTAGTCGATATGCCAGTGTCTGTTCTCTGTCCGGGAGTAGTGCCTTTCAAGCCTTCTCTCCACCGAGTTCATAGCCGATCCGACGTAGATGTACGTGCCCGGGGAAAACTTTTTGCGGCCGAGAGCACCTATAGTTATTTCCCTGCCCTGTTCCAGCTCCAGGAAGACCGCGTAGACCGCTTTCATACTCAGGGTTTCGAGGAAAAGCTTTTAGTCGGCACTCCCCAGTATATCTTCATGAAGGAAAAGGTGAAAAAGGGCGTTTTAACAGGTCTGGGTTTTTCAGGGCTCGCCTTCCTCACCGTGAAGCTCCTGGGATTCAACAGGAAAAGTTTCATGGTTCTTTCGTATCTCTACGTCGCCTCGGGAGTCGTAATAACCATCATACACGAGAAAACATTCTTGAAAGGCTTCCTGGAACGGCTGGCCGGCAACATAGTCATTGTTGAGGAAGGAGAAGAGGTGGTTTTACGAAGGATATTCACCGGTGAAAAATATGAAATAAAGGGGAGCCTGGAGAAGGTTCAGTAGCTCTCCCTGGCGATCCTGTCTCCGCTGGAGTCGTAGAGCGTGGCAGTGTCCCCGCCGTTGTTCCAGACGGTGCTTGTGCCCCAGTAGAGCTCTGAGCCAGTGTCCTCTCCATCCCCCGTGTACAAGACGAGTTCCTCTCCCGGCGAGAGTTTGACGGCCGGGAAAGTGTAGGCGGCGTCCTCTGCATCCTCTATCCTCCACCCGTCCAGGTTAACTTCCCTGGTCCCGGAGTTAGTTAGCCGTACCTTCTCCGGTCCGTCGGGAGTCACCTCGAGCGCGATATCGGGTCTGAGCTGTGCCCTTGCATCCTGGTTGAGTTCATCGATCCGCGATTTTTTCTGCCTCATGAGTTCTCTGAGTTCCCGTGCGGCTTCCTCAACTTTTTCCCTGTCAGTGCCCGTGAAACTCTCGGTTATCGCACCACCCTGCTTTTCCCGGATAAGAGTTCCTGAGGGAGTGGTCACTGTTTCACGGACTCCTGCAGGAGACCTCTCTATAACGAGTTCTCCCGAGGGAGAGGTAAGGGTGTAGACCGTGCCCGACGGCTTCCTCTCTATCGAAAGTCGGGCCCCGGGCGTTTCAAGCGAAACGTTCGTACTCCCTGGCGACACCTCCTCCACGAACTGCCGGAAAGCGTTGCCCGCGGTGTGTACGAACCGGGACTGTGTCAGCTCCGTCGACTCCGAGGCAGGCATTTCAGCACCAGAAATACGACTTACAGGTGCGGAAAAGTTTGCTGCATCGTTTAAACTCGATGAAGCTGCAGGAATAGATACAAGACCAACTATGATTGACGCCATAGCCATTGCTTCAGATATAGTGGCCATACTCACTCATATGTGGAGAGGGTTTATATATCTTAGTAGTGGTTTTTGAAGACCGCAAGTGCTGATTTAAGAACTCCTAGAAGTATGGGTCCTATAAACAGTCCTGGAGCGCCGAAAAGAATAACGCCGCCCAGAACACCTATTATTATGGTTGCAGGATGCAATTCTGCTCTTTTATCCACCAGCAAAGGGCGGAGGAAGTTGTCGGTCAGGCCCACGACCACCACGCCGTAGACCAGGAGGAAGATCGCGGCGGCCGCCTGGTTCATAAGGAAGAGGTACAGTGCGGCAGGCCCCCAGACCAGGAAAGAACCTATAACCGGGACGAAGGACAGCATGAGCATTATGAAGGTCCAGAAGATGTAGTTGGGGACTCCTGCGAGGTACAGACCGAGGCCCGCCACCAACCCCTGTACCAGAGCGACCAGTACGTGTCCCTTGATGACCGCCCAGGTGGTGAACCTCACCTTCTCGTAAAGCGTGTCCTGGAGATCCAGGGGCAACGGAACCACCGATTTGAACCATGAAAGGAAGGTCTCACCGTCCTTGATGAAGTAGTACATCAGGAAAAGCATGAGAGGGACGCCGATGGCGAGACCTGTGAAGATGTTCAGTATCTCGGAGAAACTTCCGAAAACAAGGGCGGTGAACTCCTTAAGTGCGTTCCTGAGCCTGGGCTCTATATCCACCTGCTGACCGGTGTACCTCTCGATCTTCTGCTCTATCTCCGTGAGATTAACTGCCTCCAGGTCTCCTATCTGTCTGTTGAGGTCGCGTGCATCGTCCAGAACGGCAGCCCCTGTCAGAAACACCGGCACCACCACCATGAAAATCGAGAAGACCACGAGCAGGAAAGAAGACACTCTTTCGCCGGTGTATGGACGCAGACGCCTGTGTAAAGGCATGAGTATGAATGCCAGCAGTACAGCCCCCATCACGTAGGCCGCGAACGGCTTGAGCATCAGGAACCCGATAACTCCCAGCAGGAGTATCACTCCTGCGAGAAAGGTTTTTTCCTCATCCATAGGAGAATCTTCACGTCGAATCAAATAAAAATGCCGGTGGAGGAGAGCATGACCGGGACTA
Source organism: Candidatus Nanohaloarchaea archaeon (assembly GCA_042217695.1). Taxonomy (GTDB): domain Archaea; phylum Nanohalarchaeota; class Nanosalinia; order Nanosalinales; family Nanosalinaceae; genus JBDGSE01. The sequence continues at coordinate 26,953 of JBDGSE010000030.1, forward strand.
TAAGGACCGCCATGCAGTTGGCCCTGTGGCCCGAGACCAGTGCCGCCACCCCTATCGCAGTCGAGGTTCCCAGCACCAGGACACCTCGCAGCCCGGTAAGGAACAGCGTCGCGGCCAGGACGAACATGCCGACGGAAAGCAGCACCTTCTGCAGGTTCCACCGGTCGAGGAGGTCCAGAAAGTAGCGGGAAGTTACTACCGCAAGAACCGAGGACACAGATACCGCCAGAAGGGCTGCACCAGCCATGAGAATCATGAGATCGGGCCCTAGGCGTTGGATCGAGAGCGCGGCCACAGCGGCACCGGACCTTGCCCTTCCTATGATGTAGACCGTCAGGAAGGAGACCAGTATGTCTGAGGTGTTTACACCTCCGAGGGCTGCGATGAATTCCTCCTCCCTGTCCAGCAGAGGGCTGAGGAAAGTGGTTGCTATGGCTCCTCCGATACCGGGGACTGTCCCGGCTATCAACCCTGCCATCGAACCTGTTAATCCTCCCTTCACGGCCTTCCCCTCCCTGACACGTGGAGGTTTCTGTCCGGGTATATCGAAGTCCGTGCGGTAGGCGTGCAGTATGCTCGGGACGGCGAACAGTCCGGTGAAGACAGGCACAAGCACATAGTGCTGGTTTATGGGGAGATCAAAGGACAGGATGCCGAGCAGGGAGGCAAGGGCCGCCACTGTAAAGCTCTCCACGAGTTTCTCGGAGCGGAAGACTATGAGGCTCAGGAAGAAAAGAAGCGCATACGGGAGAAGACCTGAAAACCTGGCGTAGAACGGTTCCAGACCTGCCAGCAACACAGGGGACAGAACAGTGAGGACAAGCACGGAGTAGACCCCTCCATGGACGCTGTAGTGAAACGCCTTCGGACCTTCACCCCGGGCAGCCAGTCTTCCGCCGGGAAGGGTCGAAAGCGCGGTTTCTGCCTCCGGAGCTCCAAGGTATATGGCCGGCAGAAAGTCGTGGAAAGTGTGGGAAACCGACATACCTATGACAAACAGTATGTAGTTCTGGAAAAACATGTTTGAGGACAGATAGAACGGCAGAGAGCCAAAAATCACAGTGTTAGGGTGTAAACCGGGAAGAAGGCCTGTAAATACTCCGAGAAGTATTCCCGCGCCCAGAAACACCGCAGATTCTATCATATTTACGGGAGGACATCACGGATTTAAAAAGTGAGGTACAATTACCGGGTATGTTTCCAGGAAGAGGAGGCGACATGCAGAAGATGATGAAGCAGATGGGCATCGACATGGAAGAGATCGATGCCGATCGCGTGGAAGTCCACATAGGCGAGAAGAAAATGGTATTCGAGAACCCGCAGCTGTCCAAGGTAGACGGCCAGGGCATGGAGATGTTCCAGCTCCAGGGCGACTACCACGAGGAGACAGAGGTCAGCCAGGACGATATCGAACTGGTGAAGGAGAAGACAGGGGCATCAGAAGAAGAGGCCAGAGAAGCCCTGCAGGACGCAGATGACGTTGCGGAAGCGGTAATGGATCTGCAGTAATCAGAACTTCTCCACGAGCCGGTCTCTCACACTGTCTGGCAGTAATGCGACCAGTTTTATCGCCGCCCAGGTCTTCAGCGTGGGCGTGTAACGAGCTTTCGGGTTACCTGTTTCTACGGCTTCAACTACGGTTTCAGCGGCCTCCTCCGGCTCCAGACCATCCATTCCGCCATCCTCCAGCTTTTCGCGGTAACGTTGCTCGTAGGCTGTCGCTGACAGATACTTTTTCAGGGCCATCCGGGCACGCTCGTTGAAACCGGTGTCCACCGGCCCTGGCTCTACAACGACCACGTCGACATCGAAAGGTTCTGCCTCCAGCCTCAGGGCGTCGCTTATGGCCTCGACCGAGTGCTTGGTGGCGGAGTAAACGCCGAAGAACGGGGCGGAGACCTTCCCTGCCAGCGAGGACATGTTGACTATCCTCCCGGAGTTATCCCTCAGCATGGGCATTGCAGCACGGACAACGTTCAGCAGGCCAAAGACGTTAGCGTTGAAATGTGCCTCAACCGTCTCCGCATTTACGTCCTCGAGGGCTCCCAGTTCATAGTATGCCGCGGAGTTGACCAGGACCTCGAACTCCTCTCTATCCACCACCTCCTTCACGCGGGATTCGTTGTAGACATCCCCCTGGTAACAGGTGATACCGTCAGGCAGTGTTGCCAGGGCTTCGCCATCGATGTCAAATACGGTTACCTTGTGGCCTCTCTCCAGCAGTTTTTCCGCGGTGGCCCTCCCTATACCGTTGGCGCCGCCGGTTATGAAGACCCTCATGCAGAAGTTTTTGGTCGCGCCGCCTAAAACTGTTTACCGGTTCATGTACTCCAGGACTGTGGCGTAGGCAGGCCGGGTGATGGAGATACCTATCAGTATGCCGAGGATTGTGGTAGATGCAAACCCGTGGATCGACTGGAGTGCTGCGCCAGAGGGACTGAACATCCCGGTTGCAACTGAAACCGCGATCGCCAGGCTTCCGATAACCAGATAATGCGGGTTCGTTCCTTTGGTGTAAATCGTGTAGGCTACCAGGGTGACGCCAGAGAAACCTATGAGCAGGCTGACCAGGCTCGGCATCAGGATGGGGGCCATGGCGCCTATCGTGGATGCTGCAGAGGTAAAAATCACGAAGAACGCTCTACTCATCCGCTGGCTCCACTGAGCCGCCTTTTCCTGTCCGGACTCGTCAGTTATGATTATCTGATCGTCAACTCCTGTTCCTACGGCAGCGATTATACCGGCCACTGCAGCCAGGCTCAAACTACCCAGGGGGGTGAACCAGCTCCAGAAACCGAGGAGGATGTAGACCTCGCTCGCACCGGTGAGCACTATCGGTATGACCAGCCACGGATCTCTGTACCGGAGGAACACCAGGAAACCGACTGCCACGAGAGACCCGAGTATGGATAGCACGGAGGCAACCATGAAATGTTCCCCGAGGGACGAGGACAGCGTGGATACGCTTTCTATCTTTACAGGGGCGGGAAGCTGCCCGGACTGCAGTATGGCCTGTAACTTTTTCATGGCGTCCCTGGCCGCGGCCTCCGTCTCTCCCCCGGTCTGGATCGACGGCTGGGTCACTATCTCGCGGGCGAACACCGAACCCACGTTAAGCGCGTTTTCAAGGTTGCCGTCGACGTAGAACCTGAGCTTGGCCACCGACCCATCGTCGTGGGTCAGGTACTCGCCAAGACTGTTGTAGTTGGAAGCTATCTGTTTAACGTCTCTCGCCGCCTCCATCGATATCAGCACCTGGAAGCTGGCGGAGTAACCGCCGGGGCCGCCACGGATTATCGACTGCGAGGTCAGGACCTCCTTTATGTCCTCTCCCGAGTAGGCCACTATCTCCAGGTTCGCGTAGCTGTCAGTATTGTTCAGGTAGTATACGGTCTGGTTGCCAAGCTGGAAACGGTCTCCCGGCTGGAACGTCCCCCGTCGTCCGGAGGGGCCTGTAACGATTATGGACGAGTTCTGCCTGTTGAGCCGGTACTCGTTCTCCAGGGAAAAGTTTTTCGCATCATAAACCCGGATGGGCATGCGGGCCTGGAAACTGCCCTGCTGTGATATCAGTTTCCTTATCCTGGTCTGGTTTGCCTCCGGCACCTGCACCTGTATCTTGTATTCATCGCCTATCCTCACGGTGCGTATAGTGGCGTCTCCGAGCCCGAAGTTCGACACCCTTATCTGCAGGACGTCGCGGACCTGGCGTGCAAGTTTTCTTTCCTCTTGGCCTGTGGCGTTGGTCTGTACATCGAGCAGCAGACGTGTTCCCCCGGAGAAGTCGATGCCTGTACGGTCCTCCAGCGCAGTGGTGATGACTACCTCTCCGTTCCTCTGCTCGTAGCCTGGCGAGATCCAGATGGTGGAGAGCAGTAACGCCACCAGGAGCACCCAGATCCTCCACTCCTTCATCAGGCCTTTCACGTCCATGGAACCACCTCGAGGACTTTCTCCACAGGTATCTCTCCGTGGACGTGTTTCTTGAGTATGACCGCGTTGCCGAACCAGGTGAAGGGGATGTCCGCGAGAAGCCCTATAACCATCACTGCAGATATGGTTGAGAGCTCGGACGGACCCACTATGGCGTAGGAAACCAGGTAGAGCAGGGTGAATCCTGCTATACCTCCCGAACTCATCGTTACACCGGTCTTCACCGAGCTCCATATCCTTTCTTTGAGCGTGCCACGGTCCTGTTTAAGGACACGGGAGGAGAGCACTATGTCGGTGTCAACAGAGTAACCTATAAGCATCAGAAGCGCGGCCATCGATCCCAGCGTCAGGGGTATGTCAAACAGCGCCATCATAGCCCCGGCAAATACGAGGTCTCCGGTCGCGGCGAATATGACTGCCAGCGAGGGGATGATGTCCTTGAACGCCACGAATATAACCAGGCTCATGACCGTGAACGCCAGCACGAACGCCATCTGGGCCTGGAAGAAGAATGCCTGCGAGACCGATGCCGAGATGGAGTTGAAACCCTTCACGGTCACGTTGTATCCTGCCTCCTCCAGGAACTGTTCGGCTTCGGCCGTGCTGTTGATATTAGGCGGGGGTATCTGCACCAGGAGAGTTGTATCTCCTCCGGATGTCTGCTTGAGCGCGGTCACGCCGGGTCTTCCCTGCCTTGCAAACACGTTCTCTATCTCGGTCGTGGTGAACTCCTGCTGGAGGGAGTATTTTACCTCTGTACCCCCGGAGAAGTCCGGCCCTTTCTGGAAGAACTTCCCTGTCTGGACGTACTGCACACCAAGAATTCCGAGAGACAGGACCAGCAGGGCGACCGGCACAGCCAGGTAACGGTCGTATTCCTCGTAGATTTTATCGAAATATCTTTCCAAATCCACGGAACAGTTGTCTCTGTGAATCCTTTTAAACGCATCCCTGCTCATGCAAGAGAATAAAAAAACTGTATCCGCAGGTGTTTTACATATGTCTGCGATTCAAAAGGTCGACGACTTCTTTACGGTGGAGGGCCTTAAGGAGAACTGGTCTCTCCTGGCGATAACCGGCGTGTTCCTACTGGCTCTCTGGCTCAGGTTCATGCCTGCAAACGGGATGAAGTACCTGCAGGCGCTGGACCCGTACATGATATACAGGATGTCGCAACACGTCGCGCTCTCGGGCAACCTTCCGCAGCTCGACTTCATGCGCTACTTCCCCTACGCCACACCGACCTACCTGCTGAACCAGGGCGATATCCTGATACCTGCTCTTCTCTGGTGGATGGGGCCCTTCCTGGTCTTCAACAACTACATGGCGTGGGCGCAGTTCTACCCTGCGCTGATGGGTGCGCTGGGAGTCGTATTCGCCTATCTTCTGGGAAGAGAGATGTTCGATAAAACCACGGGCGTGTTCTCGGCGTTCTTCCTGGCCACCATCCCGGGTGTGATGCACAGGACCTCCGCAGGTTTCTTCGAGAAAGAACCGCTGGGAACCGCATTGATGCTTTTATCCATGTTCCTTTTCGTGCGGTCCTGGAAGCGTGAGGACTACCTCTCCGGTATCGGGGCCGGAATCACCCTGGGGCTCTTCAGCATCTCGTGGGGCGGCTCCAAGATGCTCTGGCTCCTGTACCCGATGGTTGTCGGTCTGGTGATGCTTCTGGACGAGGACATCGAGAAGCTGGTGACCGCCTACACGCCCACTGTCCTGATAGCTGCCGGGGTCGCTGCCTCCCTGAACCAGGCAAGGTTCTGGTTCACTGACACCGAGTTCCTGGTCAACCTCGGGATGCTGGGCTTCCTGTGGAGCCGCTACCTGGTCGAGAAGTTCGAGGTTCTTCCGGACAGACAGCTCCCCTACTACGTCCCCGGGATGTCGCTCCTGGGCGGTCTGGCTCTCCTGTTATCGCCTCTCTACTCCGACTACATCGCCAGCAGAGTTATGCGGCTGAAGACCATGGCGACCCAGCAGGACGCCGGACACGTTATCGCCAAGACCGTGGCAGAGAACACCGAGGCCTCCCTGGGGCAGCTGCTCTCCGAGACCGGGGCTTACAGCGCGGCAGCGGTGAACCCGGCACTCGGCGCACTTGCAAGCATACTTGGTTCGTGGCCGCTGTCGTTCCTCGGGATAGGTTTGCTGGCTTCCTACCTGATGCTGATGCTTCTGAGAAAGTACGGGATGATAGAGGAGACGGTCTCCAGCAGGATATACTTTTCATCTTTCATGGCCGTGATGGTGGCGTGGACGGCGGCTTTCATGCTGTACTTCGAACAGCTGGCTATCGCCGGTTTCGGGGTCGCCCTGCTGACGCTCGCGGTCTTTGTGGCGATGCTGTCCGAACTTGAGGAGGAGGCGGTCTTCAACATAACGGCCCTGGGACTACTTTTCCTCGGCGTACTGCAGGTGGTCGCCTTCTTCGGAGGTTACAACTCCGCCCTGGCTACTTCGGCGCCCGTGGCGCTCGCGATCGCCGGACTGACACTTTTCTACATGACCGAGAGCCGTGGAGAACGCAGCATAGAGTTCAGGTGGTACTACATGCTGCCGGTGGCCTGGTTCCTGACAAATGTCCTGGCAGGGGTGGCGAAATCCCGGCTGCTGACACTCTCCGCTTTCCCCGTGGCTTTCATCGCCGGCTATACCTTTGCGACGCTGGTCAAGAAGGTAAAAAGCTACGACTTCGGGACTGTCTTCGAGGAGCTTGACGGCGGACAGGTCAAGGCCGGGGTTCTCACGGCAGTGATCGGGCTTGCCCTGCTGGTGAACGGTGCAGCCGGCTATGTCTCCGTTCAGAGGGTGTCCGGCTCGCCCAGCCCTGTATGGTATGACAGCCTGAACTACATGCAGAAACAGACCGATCCTGGAGACGTCGTGATGTCCTGGTGGGACTACGGCTACTGGTTCGAATCGATCGGTAGAAGGGCCGCGGTGGCCGACGGGGGAAACATGGGATACTACACCCCGAACCCTCTGGGAAAGGTGAACTACCCGCTGGCCGACTTCTTCACCACGTCCAACCCTGCTAACTACACCTGGTTCCTGGAGAAGCATTCCGTGGACTACATACTGCTCGACCACTCGATGATAGGGAAGTACGCCGCGGTCAGCCAGATATCCCACAAGTCCGCCACGCAGTACAGTTCGATGCTCACGATCTCCACAGCCCAGGACATACGAAAGTCTCTCAGCCAGGGCGGCAACCAGACGGTTGTGGAGTTCTCAGGAAGAGGGCTCAAGATATACGCACCCATATCCCGTAAAGGACAGGACATCGTCATCTCCGGGCCTCCAACGTTCCAGACCTCCCAGGGTCGTTTGAAGATAAACTGCGTGCTGACGGACAGCGGCCGTAAAACGTTCAACTCCTCCCAGGAATCGCAGTTCTGCGTCTCGGAGGACCCGTTCTACAGCCTTGAAAGCGCCTTTGCATCCCTGAACACTCAGAACCCTCGTCCGGCCAGCATAGTGCTGGTGCCGCAGAAGATCTCCCGGAGCACCCTGGTACGGCTCTACCTGCAGGATGGCTACGGTGTCGAGCTCGCGGAGAAGATCCCCGAGGCTTCAAACGGCTACGTAAAGATATGGAAAGTCAAGGACCTAAAATGACCTACCTCGTGATATCTGCTCTGTTAGGTTTTGTAGCAGCCTTTTTCGGGACACCGTATGCGAGACGTTACCTGCGGAGCTCGGGTATCTACGGCGTGGACCAGCAGAAGACGGACAGGCCGCGGATACCTACCTCGGGAGGGATAGTCGTTTTCTTCGGGACTCTTGCATCTATAACATCCTATCTTGGATTCGTGGCCTTTCTCGGAGCTCCTTCAGGCAATATACCGGCCCTGCTCGCCGCACTGAGCTCCATAAACATAATAACACTTATAGGACTTATAGACGACATACACATCTCCGAAGAAGTGGGGGAAAAAGAGGAACTGCCCACAGACAGGATCTGGAACCGGCTGGTAAGTGTCTTCGGCGGAGAGATCGACAGATCCGGCGAAATCCACCGCAAGGGAATAAGCCAGATGCCGAAAATGCTTTTCGTTCTCCCCGCTGCACTTCCCTTGATAGCGGTCGGGGCCGGTTCCTGGACCATGAACTTCCCTCTCATAGGAACGGTTAACTGGGGTGTGCTCTACCCTCTCGTGCTTTTACCGGTAGGGCTTCTGTTCGTCTCAAACGTGGTGAACATGCTTGCAGGGACCAACGGGCTTTCAGGAGGGATGAGTTTTGTCGCGGCGATGGGTCTGGGGACGTTCGCCTTCATCAACGGTGCGACCGCGGCCGCAGTCATCGCTTTCGGGCTCGGTGCATCGCTGCTCGGGTTCCTGTACTACAACTTCTATCCCGCTTCCATCCTCCCGGGAGACTCGCTGACCTATCTCAGCGGGGCAGCCCTGTTCTCGGCGATAGTCATCGGGAACATGGAGAAGTTCGGGGTATTCATCTTCACTCCCTGGTTCCTGGAGTTCTTCCTGAAGCTCCGGAGCGGTTTCAAGGCCCACTCCTGGGGTGAGCTGCAGGACGACGGCACCTTAAAACCCCTGCACGACAGGAACTACTCCCTCACACATCCGTTGATGCGGAGAGGCTACACCGAGAAACAGATAACGCTGGTGCTCGCGGGCTTCGAAACTTTAATCTGTGTCCTCGGACTAGTGGTATTCACGACGGTGCTGTAACATGGACCTGCGCGAAAAGGTAAGAAAAGTGGAATGGAGGGAACTGGTCCTTGACAGGTATTTCCTGGCGCTGGCCGCTTTAACGGTTTTCAGCGCAGTCATAAGGTTCAAGTACGCTTTTTTCCAGGGTATGTGGGTCGACGAGGGCCGTTACTCCCGGATAGGTATAGAGGTAGCGAGCCACCTCCTGGACTACTCTGTTGTCTGGCTCGGGGATATAACGGCTTACCCGCCGCTTTACCCCTACCTGATATCCATCTCCTCCCTGATTTTCGGAAAGACCGAGTTCGCGGTGCGGATAGTCACCCCTCTGATCAGCACACTGGGCGTCCCCGTGACCTACCTGCTGGGCCGTGAGATGAAGAACAGGAAGGTGGGGCTGGCTGCGGCCGCCCTGCTGTCGGTGAACTTCCTCTACTGGTTCCTCAGCACCCGTATACTTGTCGGAGCCACTCTGACCGTTATCTACACCGCGGCCGTTTTCGCCCTCTACTACGGAATGGAGGATAAAAAATACTCGCGGTACGCCCTGTGGGCCCTGGGCCCGATAACAGCGCTTGCAGTCCTGACGAAGCAGCCGGCCTACACCCTGGGGTTGCTGGTGCCGGGCTACTTCCTCTACCGGAAGAGGGACGAGATCATGGAGCTTGTCCGGGAACGCGACCTCCGTTCCAGCAGGTTCTACAGGGACACGCTGACAGACAGGGATTACTACATAGGCGCAGGTCTGGGCGTTATCACGCTCGCGCCCTGGCTCGTCAGGAACCTGACCACATGCGGCTCCATACTCTGTGGCACGAGCAGGGCGATACATTTCGCAGTGGCGAAAAGCCAGCCTGCATGGGAGAGCACCGGAGGCCCGTTCTACTACTTTTTCAACATGCCTGCCATCATAACCCCCTACGCCGCGGCCCTGCTCGCAGGAGTCGTTGCATACTACGCCTTCAGAGCCTGGAACTCCAGCCCCGACCTGGTGGTGAAGAAGACCGTGGCAGCCCTGGCGGTGAACGCCCTCGCATACTTCACACTCCCACGACTCATACCAGGGCTCCTCCTTGCCTCGGTTATGCTCTACGCCCCCAACAGGGAGGAGAAACTGCTCTGGGGCTGGATCGCGCTTGGGATAGGGATAATGTCGATACCCGACATCAAGGTCAACCGCTACATAGTGTTCACGATACCGGCCCTGCTGACCGTGCTATCCATCAACTTTTACCGTTTGAGCGGTACGCTGGCCTCCTTCAAGGGCTTCAGCGACTACGACAGGGAGAAGACGGTGGCGGCGCTCATGGTGGTGCTCGTGGCGCCTGTACTGGCTCTATCGTTCGCGCAGGGCGTATCACAGCTCGGGCATCACAGCTTCAAGAAGATAGAACCGGCGGGCGAGTGGATCGATGCTCACGTGCCGGAAGACCAGAACATTGCGGCCTCATCACCGGCAGCGAGCCGTTTCTATGTCTACCCGCGGATGGCCTACAGGCTGCCGGAGAACCAGTCCGACTTCAAACAGTTCATACTTGAAAACGACATACACTACGTGGAGATAGACGTCTACGAGAGAGCGCAGCCCTACTGGGCGCAGACCGGTTTGCCGCCCTACCGGCTCCCGGTCAAGACCGTGCAGGCACTGAGGCAGGGCCAGATATCTCCGCAGAAAGTGGTCAAAAGCTACGGGAGGATACCTGACTATCTGATTCCCGTGAAGTCGTTCGGCAGGACCACGGTGCCGCTGACAGACTCCAAACAGCCCAAACTCATAATCTACCGGGTGAACAGGTCATCTCTGAGATAGCGGTCGTGATACCTGTACTGAACGAGGAGGAGGCCGTCGAAGAGGTGGTCCAGGGATTCCCGGAGGAGTACCGGGGCCGGGAACTGGACATCTTTGTCATAGATGGCGGATCCACCGACAGCACTGTAGAGAAGGCCGAGGATGCAGGAGCCACAGTCCTGGAGCAGAGACTTTCCGGCGGAAAAGGTAACGGTGTCAAGGAGGCGCTTGCGGAGGTTGAGGCCGATATCTACGTTATGATAGACGGCGACGGCACGTACGACCCGGGAGAGGTCGGCAGGCTCCTCGACCCGTTGATAGACGGTGAGGCGGAACATGTCGTGGGGCGCCGCGTGGAGAGAGATCCTGGCTCGATACCCCGGCTGAATAGAGTCGGTAACTCGCTGTTCAACTGGGTGACAAGGCTCTCCACCGGGAAGGAGATACACGACATGCTGTCCGGTTACAGGGCTTTTACCCGCTACTCGCTGGATTTCACGGATTTGACCAGGCCTGGTTTCGGTATAGAGACGGAGATGACCTTCAGCGCAGTGGAGAACCACGTCCCGATCAGAGAGGTCGAGATAAGCTACAGGGAACGCGAGGGCGAAAGCAAGCTACATCCTCTGAGCGATGGCTGGAGGATAATAAACACGATAATCTGGAGTATCCGGGATATGAACCCCCTGAAGTTTTTCTCCACCGCCTCCATAGTATTCTTTCTTCTCGCCGTCTATCCCCTCTATCTCACCGCGCACCAGTACCTGATCTACGGCCGTATACAGGATACTGCGCCCGGGCTCCTGGCAGGGGTGCTCGTGATAATAGGTATCCAGCTCATGATACTGGGGATGCTCTCCGACCAGGTGAAAAGTCTTGAGAAACGTCTGAAGGAACAGGAACGATGAGAGGACGTGCCTGGAACCTGCTCAGGGCGGTGGTCGCCGTCTCCCTGTTCGCCGCAATACTTTACCTGGGGGACATGGAGAAGATACTCTCTGAGCTCCGGTCAGTGAGACCCGGGCTCTACCTCTCCGCTGCAGCCCTGTTCCTTCTGACCTACATCCCCTCCGGCCTGAGATGGCAGAAGCTCTCCGGTTCACTGGGCTACGAGATGGGGCTGCGAGAGTCCATGAAGCTGATGGCGATGGCATACAGCTTCAACAAGTTGCTGCCCGGCAACGCCGGCGATCTCACGCGTTCAAAGATCGCGGAACGCTACACCCCGGTCGAGAAGCACGCGGAAATCCTGGGCGTGGTGGCGCTCGAGAGAGTGCTGGACCTGGTGACAGTCCTGACCATAATACTGGTTACCGCGACACTGATCGGGGCCCGTTACCTGGAGTTCCTTGCCTGGCTGCTTGTCCCTGCGTTCGCGGTGGTGCTGCTGTTCGTCCTGACCATACGTTTCCGGAGCGAGTTACTGCTCGACTACGTATCGTTCATACCTGGAAGGGTCGAATCCTTCCTTATGGATGTCTTAAACGGTTACCGGGCGGTGGGCCGGGACGAGCTGTTGATATCCGCTGGCTACTCCGGGATGAAATGGGGGCTGGAGGTCCTGGTGTTCTATCTGCTGGCGCAGTCGATAGGTGCGCCGGCGGGGCTGCTCCTGGCAGGTCTTGTGACCTCCACGATGAGCCTGGTGGCGGCAGCGCCCATCACACCTGCGGGCCTGGGACCTGTAGACGCCATAGCCACCTCTCTACTGGCAATATCTGGAATGAGTGTCTCGATGAGCGTCTCGCTGGTGCTGCTGCAGAGAAGTATAGGTTTCGTCCTGATGGGAGCTTTAGGCACCTTCGTGTACTTTTTCGAGAACGCCTACTCCCGTTCCTCTTCGTAGGGATCCTCTACACGTTCGATGTCCTCCGGTCTGTAGGGGAAGGATATCTCGAGGACCTCCGCCACTTCTGTATCTATGTTCTGCAGCTGGTGTTTCTCTCCCGGCCTTATAACGAGCGCCTCTCCTTTCTCTAGGTCCTTCATCCCGTCCTCCGTTCTCAAAACAACGTTCCCTTCCTCGAGGTAGATTATGTCAGACTGTTCCTCGTGCAGGGCGTAAGAAGTCATCTCTTCGGCGTTGATAACGAGCCTTCTTATGCCGAGCATGCCTGTCCTGTCGCCGATATCCATCTGGGTCATCAGGACCTGGGCCTCGTAGCCCCACGGTTTATCTATGCGCCCCATAGATTCGACAGGTCGTTAAATCTTCTTATACGTGTTCTTTGTAGTAGTCGTAGGTCGCCTTTAAACCTTCCTCGAAGCTGTACTCAGGTTCGTAACCAAGCTTCTCTCTTGCCCGGGAGTAGTCGGCGAGCGTGGTCATAACCGGGTTGTCTCTCGGATGCTCGATATGTTCTGGCTCGATGTCTTTTCCTGTTACGTCCTTCAGCTTCTCAACAAGATCGTTGAACGAGACATCACGTCCCGTCCCGATGTTGAAGTACTCGCCGTTCAGTTCCTCTTTTCTCTTTGCGGCGAGCAGGTTCGCGCGGGCGATGTCCTTCACGTAGGTGAAGTCCCTGCTCTGGGTTCCGTCGCCCCATATAACCGGTTTTTCGCCATCCATCAGCTTCCACATGAACTGGGTCAGGACGTTGGCGTACTTTCCTTTCGCCTTTTCGTGGGGTCCGTAGACGGAAAAGTAGCGGAGACCGGTGAAATGGATATCGGTCTGCTGGGAGTATACCTTTGCGTAGAGCTCCCGTGACATCTTCGAGGCGGTGTAGAGGTTGGTCGGGTATTCCCCCATGTCCTCTCTGTGTGGAGGCTCCACGCTGCCGTACATCGAGCTCGTCGAGGCGTAGACAATTTTCTCGACGTCGGCCTCCTTTGCGGCCTCTATAGTGTTGACGAAGCCCTCTACGTTTACCCTGGCGCCCTCCTGGGGGTCATCCTTGTGCATCGGGCTGGAGGAACGCGCGGCCTGGTGGAAGACTGTGTCGCATCCTTCAACTGCTGTCTCCACTTTTTCATCGTCGAGCACAGAGCCTTCAACAAATTTCACGTCGCCACGTACGTCTTCGAGGTTGTCCTCGCTTCCAAGGTACAGGTCGTCAAGTACAACGACCTCCACTCCCTCTTTCACAAGTTCCTCAACTATGTTTGAGCCGATGAATCCTGCTCCGCCGGTTACAAGCGCCTTCTTCATAATATCAAAACTCTGGTGAACGTTTTTATTCTAACGCCTCCGGATAGGTCCGTAGATCTATATCTCCCCCCATATCTTCCGGGTAGACGGGTTCTCCTTTAAGGTCGTATTTTGCCACCTCGTCATCGCCGTAACGGGTTATCACGTGGTCAGGGTTTCTCTCCTGTTCCTCGACCCTGTGAGGTACTCCCGGCGGCACATGTACCGGATCTCCGTCCTCCAGGCCCAGGTAACGGATGTCTCCGCGCCAGTCCCATGAATCTGTCCGGGTCTCCGTGAAATCGTAGTCCTCTCCGGCCACCGCCAGGACGCCCTCGCCTCCGACAAAGGTGTAGACCTCCCAGGAGTTGTGGACGTGGGGAGTTTCGTGTTCAAGGCCGTAGTCCTCGTCCCACTTGAACTCAAACCGGGGAACGCCGGAGAACCGTCCAACGTAGAAGCTGGCGTCGTTCCTGTCCCCCGGACCCAGCGTGTGGCTGCCCATCACCTCGGGCACGTCATCCACGATATCCGGGTGGAACAGAAGATACTTTCCACGTACCTCGTCGATCGCTCCGACGTGGAACACCTTGTCGTCAAAGCTCTCTACAGAACCATTCTTTATCTCGGTGCCGGGAGACAGTGACACGACCCCCACATCCTCTCTTCCACCTTCAAGTATCTCGTTCACCGGCTGCCATTCGTCAGCCTCTCCCGCGACCACCTGTTTGCCAGAGTACATGTATTACGATGTATTACAACAGTGGTTTATAAAACCTGGCTCACTCGGAGATATCGACCCACTGGCCGCCGTAGATGTAACCGGAGAGCTGGCTGTCGCGGGCCAGCCGTTCAAACGAACGCTCCAGGCTGTCGTGCTCAAGGTGAGAGAATATCTCCGGGTCAAAGATGTACGTCCCGGCGTTTATCAGCCTGGAGGGCTCCTCACCTGGCTCGGGTTTCTCCTCGAACCCCAGGATGCGTCTGCCTTTCAGCCGGGCAACACCGTAGTTCGACGGCTCCTCCACAGTGGTAAGCGCCATGGTGGCCACAGTGTTCTCGTCGTGGTGGACCTCGCTCATGTCCTGCAGGTCCACATCAGTTATAACGTGGCCGTTCACCGCAACAAAACTCCTGTCGATACGGCCCTCGACCTTTTTCAGCGCGGCAGCGGTTCCGCGGGGCTCGTCCTCGGAGACGTATTCCAGCGCCACGCCTTCGTGGGTGGAGCCGAACTCGGACTCTATCTCGGACCGGTTCTGCCCCACGAGAAGTATCGCCCGGGAAACTCCCTGTCCCGAGAGATGTGAGAGCACATGAGAGAGCACCGGCTCGCCCTCGTACTCCTGCAGAGTTCTTGTATCGTTGTCTCCACAGAATACAACCGCGGTGTCAAGTCCCCGGCCCCTGAAATAGCTCCTGACCGTCTCCTCAACCATCTGGGATCTGTTCACGTTTTCCCTCTCAGCCTCGGAGTCTATACGGTCCACGAGATCTTCATCGAGAGTAAGTGAGACCCTTTTCTTGGACATGTAAACAATTAGAGACTCGATATTTTTAATTGAACCCTCATAAACACGGTACATGAGGATAGCAGTAACTGGTGGCGCAGGTTTCATCGGCTCCCGCCTGACAGAAAGCCTCCTGGACGAACACGAGGTAGTTATAATAGACAACCTGTCCTCGGGGAGAAGGGAAAACGTTCCGGGCCGCGCCGAACTGGTTGAAACGGACATCAAGAAGGGTCTCCACCTGGAAGATGTCGACGCGGTTTTCCACCTTGCAGCAAACCCAAAGGTGAACACGTTCCCCGACGATCGGGAAACGGATTTTGATGAAAACCTTGTCGGCACCAAGAAGGTGCTTGAAGCGGCCGTTGAAGCCGATATCGAGAGCCTGGTGTTCGCGTCCTCCTCGGTGGTCTACGGTGAAAACGCCGAGATCCCCACGCCAGAGTCACACGAAAAAGAACCGATCTCGATGTACGGCGCCACAAAGGTGGGCGGGGAACAGATGTGCCGGGTCTACGCCCACACCTTTGACTTCGAGCTCTCGATAGTCCGACTGGCGAACATAGTCGGTGAGAGAAACAGGAAAGGCGTGATATACGACTTCGTGAACAAGCTGAAGGAGGACCCGGAAGAGCTCGAGATACTTGGGAACGGGAAGCAGAGGAAATCATACCTGCATGTGGACGACACTGTAGAGGGCATACTCGCTGCGTGGAAGAACCCTGGAGTCTACAACATCGGCAACGAGGACTCCACCTCGGTGGACGAGATAGCAGACATCGTCTCCGAGGAGATGGGTCTTTCCCCGGAATACAGCTACACCGGCGGGGAAAAGGGATGGACCGGTGACGTGCCCGAGATGCGGCTGGAGATAGAGAAGCTGAAAAACACGGGATGGACACCCTCGATAGGTTCAAACGAGGCCGTGAGAAAGACCGTGAGAGAGCTACTCTAGACCTGGAGAGACATCAGGTCTTCCGCCTCCACGACTTTTCCAGAGAACGTTTTCGATGCCTTCGAAACGATATCGTAACCGTCCGTCTCCGGGTACAGGTGGGAGAGCAGCAACGTGTCGACCTCTCCCCGGGAGGCAACCTTTGCGGACTCGGTCGGGGTCATATGGCCCTCAGCCTTCAGTTCATCCGGCTTTGAACAGTCCGTCACCAGCAGGTCCGCGTCTTCCGCGAACTCGCCCAGTTCTTCAAAGTAGTCCGTGTCCCCTGTAAAAACTATGGTCCTATCCGGACCCTCTATCCTTAGTGACAGGCATTTGAAACCCTCCGGCCCGTGTTCGGCCTCTAAAGTTTTCATAACAGTGTTATCGGAAAGTTCTATCCTGCCTCCCATCTCCACTATCTCAAAGCCGAATCCGAACTTCTCCTCGATATCGCCGGGCATGTCCACCATCTCGTGTTTCATCCTGTCCTCCAGGTACTGGATGTGCCCCTCCGGCCCGTAGAGCGTTATCGCGGGCTCCTCCTGAGCAAAAGACCGGACGACCTTGTCCTGCACAACCGGAACCAGGTCGGAGATGTGGTCAGGGTGTCGATGCGTGTTTATCACCGCGTCGATATCGTCGACAGTTAGACCCAGTTCGGGCAGGTTCCTGGTTACCCCTGTCCCGGTGTCAACCAGAAAGTTTTTTCCATCCACCTGGAGCAGGTATCCCGAGGGCGTCCTGTCCTGCTGGTCCACCATGCAGGAACCAGAGCCGAGTACGTGTAGCTTCATGTATCCGTTTTATTTGCGGGACATTTATCTCTACTCTTCTGACTCTTCTTCCTCTTCTGCCTCTTCTTCCAGATCTTCCATCCTGTGCAGGAAGTCGTAGAAAACGTAGACCGTGCCCGCCATCACCACTGCGGAGAGTATGAAGGATACCCGCATCAGAACCACGAACATCGAGCTGGTCTGGACGCTGGCGATGTACCACATGTAGTGACCCATTCCAAGCAGGACCGCCAGCACGACCACCAGATAGGTGAAACGGCTGAGAAACTTCCGGAAATCGTCCTTTCTCAGGAACACCCTGCTGGCCAGCACCTCCATGTCGCTCCTGTAAACCTCCCTGAGTATGAGGGAGGACAGGGCCAGTATAACTACGGACGCCGCGAGAGGTATCAGAAGAGGTACTGGAACGTTCATGAGTTAGTTAGTAATTGCCTCTAATAAATAATCCGGGGTCACATGTACCCCAGTTTCTTCAGTTTGTCCATGACCTCTTTCTCGTTTCCATCCGGCTCATCCGCATCCCGGAGCCAGGCCGGGTTGCCCTCCCTGAACGCCTCCCAGTACTCGGGGGATAGAGGCAGGTCCTCGATCCTGGCATCTCCAGACAGGTCTTCAGGGCTCTCAGGAAGTTCATCGACCTCGAGACCTGTCACATCAGGTATCATGTGAATCCATGTGGCCTTCCATGCATCCTCGCCGTGGAACTGGAGGACCGGATGTGCCTTCACCGGATCGTCTCCGGAGTAAAAACCTGTGTCCTGCGTTCCCCAGCTGGCGCCATCGATAACCGCGTCGAACTCTTCGGGTTCCGTGTCCTCCAGGACATCGAACCCCCATTCGTCCGCAACACCCTGGACGTGCTCCTGTATCGCCCTGTCCTCTGTTCCCGGGAAAAGGACATCGGGTTTCTCGAAACCGTTCTCCTCGCATACCCTGCGGACCAGCCACAGGGCGAGAGTGGAGTCTCTGCCGCCGGCGAACACCACGCCGGTGCGGGAAGGATTTTCCTCCAGCAGGCGTTTCACGACTTCTTCCCCGGCCCTTATCTTGGCTTTTATCGGCGCGTTCTCTATCTCGTCTCGTGTTACTGGTGGTTCAGGCATCGGCATCACGTTACAGTATTCGGTTCATCCGGTATATGGTTTTGGATTCCTCAGAAATCAAGGTCTATATCCTCCCTTTCCCTCACCTGTTTATTCACGAATCCGGGAACCTCTCCCTCCATCTCGGGCAGGGGCTCGTCGAGCAGCGCGTAAATCAGCGCGGCCACGTCGTATATCTCCATCTCCTCCTCTGTTCCCGTGATATCAGGTCCGGTCGCGAAGAACACGCCGTTCTCATCGTGCGTGAACGTCCCGGTGTTCGAGAACAGTTTTGACTCCGGGGCGGTCTCCACTATGTAGTCCTCCGTGGTGCGGAAAGCCAGCATCGAGTCTCTGCCGTAGAGTTCTTCGCCTCTCCAGACCTCTTTAACCACTTTTTCACCGTTTCTCTCCAGCGAGCGCAGTTTTCCCTCCAGTTCCTCCAGTATCTCCCGTTCTTCATCTTCACCCACCGTTCCGTGCGGCATGTCTTCGGTGTGAACTTTCAGCACCGCGTCTCTTCCCAGGCCGAAGTGCTGCGGCAGTACACGGGAGGACTTCTCTATGGAGGAAAGCACGTCGTTCGGCCTGCCGGAGAGGTCCTTGCCAGTCTTCTGCCGGAGGAACTCGTGGGCGTACTTCAGGTATTTTTTCAGTGGTGTGTCCAGTAACGGTTCTGCGATCCTGTAAAGCAGGGATTCGTGGCCCGAGGTCTCCAGGTATCCCTCGTTCTCGAGGAGACGTGTGATGTTGAATTTCTTCTCGGCATGCAGGAAACCGTGATCCGATACAACGAGAAGGTTTGCATCCTCTCTTTCTGCCCGGTCCAGGTATTTCTCTATCTCTCCATCGACCTTTTCGTAGGCGTCGAGCACCTGTTCCTCTTTCTCCGCGAAGTGCGACACCTGGTCTGTCATCCGTATCACGGACACGAAAACCTCGAAATCTTCCTCCAGGAACCTGTCCGCTATCCTTCTCTCCGTCTCGTAGTTCCGGTACTCGGCGTCTATCTTCGCCTTTGCCGTGGTGTATGAATGCGAGTTTTCACGTTCCAGTTCCCCGAATTCCTCCTCCAGGTCGGGATGAAAACCGAAGTCGTCCGGCGACGGGAATCCTTCACGCATCCAGCCGTTGACCTCGTACGCTGGAGAAGTCCCGGGAACGTAATGGAGCCCTACCGAGGCGTCTATCCGGTCCCAGAAGAACCTGCCCCGGAATTTTTCCGAACTTGGGAGTTCAAGCTCCCAGGAGTCGAAGTCGGCCTGTGAAAGATGGAACGCATCGAGCTCTCCCGGGTTCAACCCGGAGAACATCGACACCCACGCGGGTATCGTGACCGCGGGAACCGTGGAGGGCAACTCCGTGTAGAACGCCTTTTCTTCCAAACGTTCCCATCCCGGCACCTCCCGTTTTTCGACAGTCTTTTCCAGGTATTCCGGGTCAACGCCGTCGACACCCAGGATCAGGAGCTCCACGTCAATCACCGTAGTATTCCAGGACGTACTTGCCGACGTCTTCCGGCTGGTCTATCTCGTAGTCGACGTTTTTCGTTATCAGCACGGCGTCCTCGTGGTGGTCTCCCTCCAGGGTTCCATGCGGCGTTTCCTCCGGTAAAGTCTGTACCCTGCCTTCGCCGAACTCCGCGAAACCGTGGTCGGAGAGAACGATCAGAGGCTCGTCGCTCGAGAAATCGTAGTAATCCAGCAGTTCGCCGAGAACTTCGTCCATCTTCCTGTACCATTCAAGGATTAACTCGCGGTCGTTCCAGTAGAAGTGGGATACGCGGTC
>JBDGSE010000031.1:0-57219 GCA_042217695.1 Candidatus Nanohaloarchaea archaeon
TCACCGAACAGATGCAGAGCCTGGGAGAATCCATGGACTGGGACAACACCTACAAGACCATCGACCGCGAGGTACAGAAGATATCCCAGCTCTCGTTCATCGACCTCTACGAGAAAGGCCGTGAATACCGGGAGGAATCCCCGGCGATATGGTGCCCCGACTGCGAGACCGCTATCTCCCAGGTCGAGATGGAGGACATGGAGGAGCAGTCGCATTTCAACGATATAGAGTTCGACCTGGCCACGGGCCACGGATCACTCACGATTTCAACGACGAGACCGGAACTGCTTCCCGCCTGTGTCGCGGTCTTCGTACACCCCGAGGACGAGGCAAACTCGCACCTGGTCGGAGAGAAGGCGGAGGTCCCGCTGTTCGGCTACGAGGTACCGATACTTGAAGACGAGAGGGTTGACATGGACACCGGCTCCGGCGTTGTCATGTCCTGCACCTTCGGCGACCAGACCGACATCGAATGGTACCAGGCCCACGACCTGCCCTTAAGACTTGCTATCGACGAGACCGGCACCATGACCGAACTCGCCGGTGATTACGAGGGTCTCTCCACGGAAGAGGCCCGCGAAAGGATAGTGGAGGACCTGGAATCCGAGGGCAAGCTACTGGACAGATGGGAGATCGAGCACTCGATAAAGGTGCACGAAAGATGTGACGAACCTATAGAGTTCCTGGTCAAGGACCAGTGGTTCATCGAGCTCCTGGACAAGAAAGACGAGTACCTTGAGGCAGGGCGGGAAATCGACTGGTACCCGGAGAAGATGTTCACGCGCTACAAGCACTGGATAGAGGGCCTGGAATGGGACTGGAGTATCTCCCGGCAGCGCGATTCAGGCGTCCCGATACCGGCCTGGTACTGTGAGGAGTGTGGAAAAGAAGTTATAGCCAAAAGAGAACAGTTACCGGTCGACCCCCTGGAGGATGAACCCCCGGTCGACGAGTGCCCGGAATGTGGCGGCTCCCTGGAACCTGACGAGGACGTGCTGGACACCTGGGCCACTTCAAGCCTTACACCGCTGATAAACGCGGGCTGGGACGGGGAGGAGATGAAACGCGAAGAGGTATACCCCATGAACCTCAGGCCTCAGGGCCACGACATCATCTCGTTCTGGCTTTTCCATACCGTGGTGAAATCAATCGAACACACCGGCGAGGTCCCCTTCGACGAGGTAATGATAAACGGTATGGTACTGGACGAGAACCGGGAGAAGATGTCAAAGTCCCGGGGCAACTACGTATCCGCGGGCCAGGCGCTTGAAGAACATTCGACCGATGCGCTCAGGTACTGGGCCGCGCGGACGAAAGTCGGAGACGACCTGCCCTTCCAGAAGAAGGATATAAGGGCGGGAGAAAAACTGATGAGAAAACTCTGGAACGCTTCAAAACTCGTGGACAGTCTCGCACCGGAGGAGATCGAGGAACCCGAAGAACTGGAGGAGATAGACCGTTGGATACTGGCTGAGACGGATGAAACGGTTGAGAAAGTCACTGAGATGTTCGAGGACTACGAGTTCGCAAAGGCCAGAGACCTCCTGAGGACAAAGTTCTGGCACACGTTCTGCGACGACTACCTGGAGATCGCGAAGCAGCGCGACACCGATTCCACACGTTACGCGCTGAGAACTGCCCACAGAAAGTTCCTGAAGATGTTCGCCCCTATCCTCTCCCACGTCACGGAGGAGATCTGGAGGGATATGTATGGCTCGGATTTCTCGTCAGAGAGCATTCATCGCTCCGACTGGCCTTCAATCTCAGGAGTAGAGGCCGATCTGGAATCGGGAGAGATAGCAATGGAGGTCATCTCCGCGCTGAGAACCTACAAGAACGAGAACGGCATGGCTCTCAACGAGGAGCTGTCCAGCGTCAAGGTCTTCGGCGATATCGCGGGCTTCGAGACCGCGATCCAGGAGGTCATGCATCTCTCCGAGCTTGAAACCCTTGAGGACGAGCCCGAGATGGAACGGAAGGTAAAGGAGATCAAGCTGGACTACTCGAAGGTCGGTCCAAAATACGGCGACCGTGTTTCAGCAATGGAGGACGCACTTGAAAACAACGAGTTTACAATCGACGCCGGACACCTGGAGGTCGCAGATGAAAACCTGGCACCAGAGGAGTTCGAGGTCGTCGAGGAAAACGAGTACACCGGCGAGGGCGAGATGCTGGAGACCGGGAACGCCGTGGTCATCGTGGAAGGATAGCACCGTCGAACGGGAATTATAAGAGTTCCTTCCTCATCTTTTGCCATGACAGAGGAAACCCAGGAGATGTCGAAGTACCAGCTGAAGAAGCTCATCAAGGAGCTTGACGATATCCGTGGAAGGAACACCGAGCTGGTCTCGCTCTACATACCGGCGGGCTATGACATGTCCAAGATCTCAGACTTTATAACCTCGGAGGCCAGCGAAGCGGAGAACATCAAGTCGAAGCATACCCGGAAGAACGTCCAGGCCGCGCTTGACAAGATCGGACGGAAAGTGAAGGAGGAGCAGGAGACGCCTGAAAACGGTGTGGTGTTCTTCGCGGGAAATGTTTCTGACACGGAGGGCCGTCCCGACATAAAGATATGGGAGGTAGTGCCCCCACAGCCTGTGGAGTCACGGCATTACCGCTGTGACAAGGAGTTCGTCTTACAGCCCCTGAAGGACATGGTCACCGACGACCGCGTCTACGGTCTAGTGGTGGCGGACAAGAACGAGGCCGCCATAGGTTACCTTGAAGGCTCCCGCGTGAAGACGGTCTACACCCTGGACTCGAACGTGCCCGGGAAGACCAGGGCAGGAGGACAGTCCGCGCAGCGTTTCGCCCGCCTCAGGGAATCAATGTACGACACCTTTCTCAAGGATATCGCAGAGAAGGCGAAGAACGCATTCCTGGAAAAGGCGAGGGAGGACAAGCTTCTAGGCATAATCGTGGGAGGCCCAGGATTCACAAAGGACAAGCTGCTTGACGACGGCTACCTCCACCAGGAGCTCCAGGACAAAGTGATCGCGAGAGAGTCCCTGAACTACTCCGGTGAGGAAGCGCTGGAGGAACTTGTGACAAAGGCGGAGGAGGCCATCCAGGACTCCCAGGTCGTGAAGGAGAAGAAACTGGTGAACAAGTTCTTCGAGAACCTGAAAGAGGAGAACGGAAAATCCGAGTACGGACTTGAACAGGTGCTGAAGGCCCTGGAAATGGGTGCTGTCGACACCCTCCTAATCTCGGAGAACTTCGACCGGTTCCAGGCAAAGTACGAGTGCCCCAACGGCCACGAAGACGTCGTGTACGAGAAAAAACCGGAGATCGAGGAAGAGAAGCAGTGCCCGGAATGCAACGAGTCGATGGAAGTTGAAGAGATCAGCGACATAGTCGACGCACTGGGCGAGAAAGCGGAGGAGATGTCCTCGGACCTCGAGATAATCTCCTCGGACCACGAGGAAGGAGCCAGGCTGGAAAACATGGGAGGTATAGCCGCAATCCTCCGGTACAGGATAAGGTAAATTCTTTAATAGCGGTTCCAAAACCTCCGTATGGAAGATTCACTGGAGAAAGTCGATCTCACCGGAGACAGGTACACGGTAAAACAGCAACTGGTGAGAAACCGGTACCAGGTTTTCAACTCTGAAGACGAACTGGTACTCGAGGCGGCGCAGAAACTCTTCAAGATGAAGGAGGACTTCCGGTTCAGGAACGCGGAGGGCGACCCCGTGTTCCGGGTTCAGGCCGAGAAACGCATGGACTTCTCCGGGGACTACGTTTTAACCGAGGAAGACACCGGCGACACCCTGGCGGTCCTGAACAAGAACTTCACGTTCTTCCGGCACCGCTGGAACATAAAGAACCCGGAGGGGGAAGAGGTAGCAGTAATCGAGAGCAGGAGCCTGCTGCTCGATGTCCTCAGGGTCTTCTCCGACATCCTGTCGATATTCCCGCACAAGTACACCATCAAGACACCTGAAGGGGAGATGATCGGCGAGATAGAGGGGAAGTTCTCGCTGCGCGACACATACACAGTAAGGATAGAGGATGCGCGGGGACTGCCCAAGGAATCGCTCGTGGCCGCCGCTATAACTGTTGACGCCCTGGAAGGCAACTAGAGCCGGTCTCTCAAACGTTCAAGGACCGCGTTGGCCTCCTCGTAGTTTGAGGCAGAGATGGCCTGTTCCGCCTCCTGTATCATCTTGCCGATACCGGGGTCTCTCGGGAGGGCTCCGGTCTCCATACCCTTCCTGACGAGTTCCGTGGTCTCCGAGAGTTCACGCCTCAACCTCTTCTTCCTCAGTACATGGAACCCGTAGAACCCGGCCAGGGCCAGGACCAGGATAAAACCGGCCAGGGCTGCGAGCATCACCGGTCCGAGGTAGGCATCCTCCTGCCTCTTCTGGACCTGGTTGGCCTGCTGGGCCTTCTCTATGGCAGCGGAGTAGTTGCCCTGCCGGTATTCCTGTTTGGCCCTTCTCAGCAGGTGCTGTGCTTTCCCTGAACTTACTTTCTCCTCCACCGTCTCTATCATCTTCTCCGCGGTATTTTTCTTCCGCCAGACCTCACAGCTTTCAACCCGGGACCAGTTCCCGGAGACGTCGTCCCTCTCCATGGTCCGGCAGGTGTCCGTCCGGCTGTTCGCGGCCGCCACCATAACATCGTGTTCAGGCGCGGCAAGCACGTATCTCCCGGAGGAAAGTGTCGCGGACAGGTCAGCTGAGACCTTCCTCTCAGGAGCGTAGATACCCATCTCTCCGCGTGAAAAATTGTTTCTCTCGAGCCAGGCCGAGGGGTATGAGAACTCTGTCCTTACAGCCACAGGCGTGTCCAGACGGAGTGCCTGGAAGACCTCGAGTTCCTCTCTATCCATCTGCAGTGCCTGGAACACCGCGGAACCGTTCTCCACTGTCCCGGAAAAGTTCACCGATTCTATACCCAGACCGTTCTCCGGTACTGAAAGCCTGAGAGACTCGTTCTCCAGGTAGAGGTTTTCCACCCTTACAGAGTCGTTGTCCGCCTCCACCACTACCTCCGGAGTGGGGGCGAAGCCACCACCGAACGATGGTGCGGGAGTCGTGGACCCTGGATTCTCCTCCGTGACAGGTCTTCCAAGGGCATAGGCCTCCGCCGCCTCGTACGTGGCGAGTTCCAGTACCTCATCTTTCAGGCTCCTGTTGGCTATCCGCGCCTGCTTCCATCCCGACTCGCAGCTGCCGTTTAACAGGTGTTCCGTGCAGCGGTAGAGCGTGTAATCTCCCGGTTCTATCCCCAGTTTCGAGGTGTTGTAGAGCCCCCGGAAACCGTGCAGCGGGGACGGGTAGTGCTGCACGGATTTCACCACGAGATTCCTGTCGCTGAAGTCCGCGGTCTCCCGGGTGTAGTATGTCTCCAGGTCCGAGTAGTTCATGGAGATATTTCTGTACAGCCACACGGTGTGGAACGCTCCAGCGTCCAGCGGCTGATTGAGGACCTGTAACGTGTATGAAGCCGGAACTCCGGAGAGGTCAGGTACAGGCCTGGACGCGGTACCCTTTACCTCCCAACCGAACAGGAACGCCTCTCCGCTGGAGGGGCCGACAGAGAGGAAACGCGTTACCGGGGCGGTGCCGTTGGTCACGTTCATGGTCAGGTTGTAGGCCGGGAACACCCGGAAACTTTCATTGAATGTGTTCACTCCACCACTCTTCCCGGTTATGTTGACGGAAAGATTGTAAGTGCCGCTGTCCAGCGACGGGACATCCAGGTCCAGCGACGTGTTCCGGACCGGTTCACCGGTCGGACCGTATGTCGAGGTCGTGGTGGTTGCAGTGATGTTTCCGTCAAGACTCCAGGAACCTGTCGAGTTGTATACCCGGGCAGAGCTAGTGTCGTAGCCGGGCCCGTACAGCTGTAGCTCCAGGTCGAATTTTCTCCCCTCCATGGGGAACCCGGCTCTCAGGGATGCCTGGGGCGGCGCGGAGACCTCTGCCAGGAATGTCTCGACGTGTTTACCGTAGATACTGCCGGACCGGTTCTGGTATATCGTGAGAGTGTATTCTCCGTAGTTCTGGGGGATGAATCCTGTGTAGCCTGCAGGTTCCGGCCTTCCTATGGAGAGGTTGTCGAGGTAGACCGAGCCACCGACCTCTGGCCCACCCGAGTACCTCCAGCTGAAGTTGTATACATGGCCGGATTCCATGAGGTATGTCTCCCGGCTCCAGCCAGTCGCCATGTAGTCCGTGAGTACGTCCTTCCCGTTGGCCTGGAACACCAGGTGGCCGTCCGGCAACACCCGGTAGTAGAACTTCAGGACCCGGTCCCTCTGGGCCATGTAACTGAAGTTGAGGTAGGATACCTGGTCCGCGGATATATTGCCTGTGACCGCGCTTTTCGCCCCGCTGTAGGAGATGGTGGCCAGGCTCCAGGCTCTATCCCCGGAGGTCGACCAGTTCGAACCCACCGCGGCGGAAAGGCTGTCGGCCTCAAACCCCTGACTGTAGACAGGTCCCAGCGCCGCCCAGGACTCTCGGGCATGGAAGGTGTGGCTCCATGAGAGATCGGACCTGTTTATCCGGATGGTTGCCGGCTGCTGCACCACCAGTTCGAGTTCCTTCCTGGCATAGGACCCCGTGGTGTCAGGATTGAACTCCACCACCTCGATCTTCTGAGGGCTGGAAACGGCGAGGTTTCCGAAGGAGTCTTTCACCCAGATCCTCCAGTAGAGATCCATCGGGCTGGAGATGCCGTTCTCTAGGAAGGATACCGAGGCGTTAATACCGTATTTCGAGCGGGTGGTGAGGTTCTGCCAGGAACCGGTACTGTTGGCGGCCAGGGTCACCGAGGAAAGGTTGTAGTTGTCAGACACGGAGGCGTTGAAAAATATGGAGGTGTTCACCAGTGCCTCTCTCCAGTCCGGCGAGGAGACTGTTACGGACGGAGGTTTCAACTCCTCTACCCTGAAGCCTCTCTCTATACTCGCGTTGTCTCCCAACCTGTCGACCGCTCTCACAGTTACTGTGCCCTCTACCCCGGAACTGCCGGTGGTGACGTTGACCTGGAAACCCGAGGTGATGTTCTCCATCTGTTTCTCCACAGTCTTCGAGGGCCCCTCATAGACCAGTTTTACCTCTGCGGTATTGTTCTCCGGGTCCGTCACCTCCACCGTGAAGATCGCCTTCGAATCCTGTGAGAGCACTGATGTCTCCACAAAACTCCTGTTCCTCAGGCTGTAGTTGCGGAGCACCGGCGGCCTGTTCTCCTCCAGCATCTCGACGGCGGTATCGGAGTTGCCCACCTGGTCTGTGACTTTAACCCTGTAGAAGAGCTGGTCGCTGAACTCGGGTGCCGACAGGTTGAAGCTCACGTTCGCGGTGAGGTTACCACCGAGACCTTTCTCCGCGTACCTCTTCCAGGTCCCTGTGGAGTTCATGAAAACCGCCGCCCTGTCCAGACCGTAACGGTCCGAAAGGTCGGCCTCGACCCGGAAAGATGTATCCGGCTCCAGGCTGGACAGGTTCGCTGCTACCGCGTCCACGGAGGGCTGAGTGGAGTTGTAGTACACGTATGCCGTTTCACGGTCCGTGCCCGACGAACCCGAGGACTCGGCGAGACTGAAGTAAAGCGTGTTGTTGCCCGGGGCGAGAGGCACCTGAACAGAACCTTCCCGGACATCCTTCTGCTCCCAGAGAGTGTAGACCTCTCCGTCTACCGTCACGGTGGCGGTTGTCTTCTCCGGGTAGGGGGCCGCAGTCAGGTTCACCGTGAGTTCTTCGGCCTCGACAGCTATCTGGCTGGCGGGCTCGGTCGATGCTATGAGAGGCTTGTACCTCACCCTTGTAAAGGAGTAGGGTAATGACAGCGATTTCCGGGAAGAGTTGCTTTCGAGCACGATCTCGCCGGAAAACGTCCCGCTCAGCGCAGTGGCGTTGATGGATACCTTTACAGGGGCTGTAGATCCCGGCTCGAGAAGGAGACTCGAGTCATTAAATTTCACGGCGTCATCGGTATCGCCCGAAAGGTCCTCCGCCAGTGAGGCAGAGAGATTTACCTGGAGGGTGGAGGTGCCGTTGTTCTGGATTTCAAGGATTTTCACGGCCTCCAGCCGGTCCGAGAGGTTTCCGAAGTCCATCACCGCGGGTTCGGTGAGGATGACCGTGTCGTCGGCCCGGGAAACGTTTACCAGGCCGGAACCCGCAGTAAATTCTCCGTAACCCAGTTCCGTTGCCGTGGTCACCAGCGCGGATTTGACGTCCTGCGGCGTCCAGCTGGGATGCGACTGAAGTATCAGGGCTGCAGCACCGGAGACCACGGGGGCGGCCATCGAAGTCCCGGATTTCTTCGTGTAGTCTCCGGCGGCACAGCCATCGCCTGACCCGAGGGAGGTGGAGCACACCCTGCTACCAGGCGCCACCACATCCGGTTTCAGTATCATCGTGCCGTCCCATGTCACAGGACCGCGGGAGGAGTAGGAGGCGATAGTGCCATCCTTGTCCACGGCCCCGACCGTGATCGCGGTCTGTTCCACGCCCGGGGAAGCTATGGAATAGTATGTCCCGGCGTTACCCGCTGCCACAACGGCGACAGTACCGTTGGCCACCGCGTTCGCGACCGCATCCGAGAGAGGGTCGTCCGGGTTCCCGTCCCCTCCCAGGCTCAGGGAGATTATATCGGCGCCGTCCATGACCGCCTGTTCGATACCGCTTATGATATCGCTGGTGTATCCAACGCCCTCAGAGTTCAGGACCTTGTAGGCCAGTAGCTTCGCGCCGGGTGCCACCCCCTTCAGGGTGCCGTTGGCCGCCACTATCCCGGCGACGTGTGTCCCGTGCCCGTTGTTGTCCATCGGGTCGTTGTCACCGTTCACGAAGTCGTAGCCTCCAACCACTTTCTCACATGAACCTCCGGTGAACTCCGAGGTGGTGCAGCCTCCCAGGGCAGGATGGGTGTAGTCGACCCCTGTATCGATGACCGCCACCGTCACTCCCTTACCTGTGTGGTTGGCTCCGGAAACAGTCTCCGACCATACACCGCCAACCCCTATCATAGGTTTAACATCGTCAAGAGTGGTACTGTAGATCTGGTTCCGGTAGACCGCCTCCACCCGGGGCATGCCCCGGATCTGCTCCAGCTCTTTCCTGCTTACACCGCGAAGGGCGTACCCGTTAAAGACGCGGCTGTACTCGTTTTTCACCTTCAGACTGCCTCTAACATCTTTCAGGTTTGCCCTGAAGTTGGCGTGCGTCACGGCCACGGCACTGGCGTGTATACTGCCCGGGTTGGCGACAACCGGTTTGCCCTCCAGCTCCACGATGTAAGAACCTTCCAGGTATCCGCTAGCGGGTTCTCTCTTCTTCGAGATACCGGCGGAGGCCACGAGACCGATCGACAGCAGGACCAGAAAGAGTGCAGTGAACTGTTTTTGCCTTGAAGCCATTGCATCATACGCTGCGTGAAAGCCCTGTTTAAACCTTATTCAGGGAGTAACCGGAAGAGCTGTATGTAGAAGTCCTGGGCCTTACGGTACGCTATTATCCCGGCGACCGCTCCGGCCACGAGCAGCAGCACCGCGGTCGATAAGGTATCGATCTTCGAGGCCAGCAACAGGAAGTCGTCCTTCACGCGCCAGCCTATGAACGCGAGGACAAAGTTCCGGGGCATCATCCCGATAAAACTCCAGACCCCGTACTCCCTCCAGTCCATCCTGAAGAGCCCTGCAGCCCCTGAGATGAGAGAAAGCGGTACCACTGGCACGGCACGGAAAAGCGCGACGTAGTATCTCTCCCTGCCGGAATCAAAGTGGCTTTCAAGCTCCTGGACCTCCTCCCAGCGGATATCAAGGTAACGCCCCCACCGGTCTATCACCGGCTTGCCGCCGTGGAAGGCGATGGCGTAGACGAAGTACGAGCTGAGTACCGAGGCGATGGATGCCGGCAGGGCTATAACAAACAGTATCTGGAGCAGTGCGGCGGGAACCGTGGCCGCGTCAACTATTATGAAACCGGCCGCCATCGGCACCACCGGCGACGGGATAGGTACGAAGACCTCCTCTATAACCATCCCCAGGACCACTGCCAGCACACCGTGCTGCTGTACAAGCTGGACCAGGAGCTGGGCGCCGAAATCCATAGATAGTTTGTCGTGAAACAGTTTTATGAAACCGATGAGGCTGGAAATATACGGCCAGACAGTCGAGTTAGACGAGGAAAGGCTTGAAAACCCCGAAAAGCTCCGGTGCCAGCTCGATGAGTACCTGGCCGGTGAGAGACGGAGATTCCAGCTACGGTACCGGCTGCCGGACGGCTTCCAGGGAAGAGTGCTCTCAGAGCTGGAGGATATACCCTACGGCGAGGTACAAAGCTACGGCGATCTGGCCTCGGAGCTGGATACCGCTCCCGTAACTGTCGGGCAGGCTCTCTCGGAAAACCCTCTGCCCATCATAGTTCCCTGTCACCGCGTTGTCGGCAAAGACTCTACAGGCGGCTACAGTTACGGTGAAAAACTCAAGAAGAAGCTTTTAAGTCTTGAAGGAGCTCTTTAAGCCGTTCCACGAGTCTTTCCAGGAACTCGCTGAAGGTCACGGTGTCGAAACCTGTGGTCCGGGTCCGGTTCGGTAGCTCAAGCTTCCTTACCACCAGTGTGGTGGTGTTCCTCTCCGGGGAAGCGGAGTACACGGGGTAGTCGTACTGGTTGATGTCGTTCAGGCAGGCATTAAATTTTTCGCGGGAGCTGTACTCGCACGGCGTCATATCAAGATACCGGGAATATATCTGCCATTTCTCCCCTGGCTTTTCTACCTCGTGCGAGACATCCAGCTGACGGTAAAGCTTTCGAAGAGAACCGTTCTGGTGGACGATGTAGTTCCTTATCATCAGCTCCGAGTAGGCATAGCCGAAATCCCTGTTGGCCGGTGCAGAGGAGAACGCGCTCCATGTCCTCATGAAGCTCATGTTCTGCCGGTAGTACTGCCATAACCTGTCTCTATCGCCCTTGGAGGGAAGCGTGTAGTAGGTCCTGTCGTCCGGATCCGGGTCGTACTCAACAGGATCTCCGAAAAGCTCTGCGGGCGGCTTGTCGATCCTTCCGCTCCTGTAAAGTTTTTTCCGTACCAGAAACTCGACGTATTTGCTCGTCCCCTCGTCGAAGTAGCTGGAAGATGTCGAGTCCCACTTGAGCTCGCGGTCGTTCAGGCCGTGGACCACCTCATGCGCCAGTACTGGCAGGAAGTCCTCCTGGAGGGACTGTCTTATCCTGATGATCCCTCCGACGTACTCGCCTGCGCTCCACCGGTTGACCGTCTCATTGTATTTTCCATCTGGCAGGGCCGCGACCGGGAAACGCTGGAAGTCCTGGTAGAACCCCATCGTGCCGACCGGCACCTCGTAGGCGATCTCCGTCCCGTTCCGGCGGGTGCCGAAGAACTGGAAGTACTCGGTTTTATGACCTGAACCAAATTTCCACCGGAGCACAAGGGCTCCCTTGCCCCGGAAACGCATGCTGTGGTTGGTGTAGGACGTGCCGAAACCGTAACTCGTCCATCCGGAGATCAGGTCCTTCTGGTAGAGTATACCCTGGGTGGTCTCCCGGGAGAGCGCGGGCAACGATATTTCCCGCCTGTAAAGACCGTCATGTATCTCCTCCGCGTCCCTCTTCAACCGGAAGGACATATCTATTATCTCAGGGCTGCCGCCGCTTCCGCGGGTGTAGATTGTAAGGCTGTCTCCCTGGAGGCTGTAGTTAGTTACCTCTCCCACCCGGGCCGTTATGGAGAGGATCTCCGCGTTCTCGGGCCGCGACCAAGAGAGCTGCCACCTGTCCGGGCACCTTCCATCGCAGCCGAGCTTTACACTGGTATTGATGGTCACACCCTCGATCCCCGAATCCAGGGTGTAGTGTGCCTGCCCGGTCACGCCCTGGAGCATGAAAACAGCGAGCAGCGGCAGTAAAATTTTGGTCCGCATAAATCTGGTTGGAATCGCAAAAATAAAAGTTCTTGAGCCGCAAAACCCTTTATGGCCATACTATCGGACCGCGAACTGGAAAAGCTCATCAACGACAAAGACGCGGTATACACGGAAAAAGGTCCCGATATAGACTTCGACCTACAGCTGGGTCCTTCTTCACTGGATCTCAGGCTCGGCTACGAGTTCGGAGTCCTCAACACACGGAAACTGGAGAAGATAGACACCCGCTCCATGGAAAGGTACCAGGACTTCATACAGACCGAGAGACACGAACCCGAGGAAGGCGTGGTTATACACCCGGGAGAGTTCGTTCTGGGAAGCACGCTGGAAAAGGTGAACGTGCCTTCAAACCTTGTAGCCAGGGTGGAGGGCCGCAGCTCCTACGGGAGACTGGGTATAATAGTTCACGCCACCGCCGGCTACATAGACCCCGGGTTCGAGGGCCAGATAACGCTCGAGATGCAGAACCTTGGTAATGCACCGGTTAAACTATACCCCGAAGACCGGGTCTGCCAGGTCGTGTTCGAGACCATGACCTCGGAGGCGGAAGAGCCCTACGGCGAGAAAACCGATGCGAAGTACATGGGGCAGGAAGGCGCCACAGGTTCAAAACTGGACGAGGAAAAGAGATGAACGTCTCCATCGAGAACGTGGACGGCGACCCGGTAAGGGACAGGAAGACCGAACTGGTGGAGAGGAAGGGTCTTGGACACCCGGACTCGATAAGCGATGGGATCGCGGAAGCAGTTTCACGCAGGCTCTCCAGGGAGTACAGGGAACGGTTCGGCCAGATACTGCACCACAACACCGACGAGGTGCAGCTGGTCGCAGGTTCTTCAGACCCGGAACTGGGCGGCGGAGAGTTGAAAGAAAAGATATACGTACTGCTCACCGGCAGGGCCACGAAAAAACACAGGGGCGAAAATATACCTGTGGACAGGTTAGCGGTCAAGGCGGCCCGGGACTATATCGACGAGAACTTCAAGGCACTTTCCTCAAACCATATCGAGTTCGAGCCGCGGATAGGTGAGACATCGACCGACCTGAAATCGGTATATAGCTCTGAAGGCGTGCCGAGGTCAAACGACACCAGTTTCGGCGTCGGTCATTTCCCTCTATCTCCGGCGGAGAAAACCGTTAGGACCCTGGAGGAACGGCTCCACTCCGGGATAGACGAGGTCGGCGAGGACGTGAAGGTGATGGGTCTCCGCACCGGGAACAGGATTGAGCTGACGGTGGCTGCGGCGATAATCTCCGGGGAGGTGGCCAGCCTGGACGGATACCTGGAAGCGGTCGAAAAAGTCAAGCGTACTTCAAGGGAACACGCCGAGGAACTCACTGATCTCGAGGTGGACGTGGATGTGAACGCGGCGGACACCCCGGAGGAGGACTCCATATACCTCACGGTGACAGGGACCTCGGCGGAGATGGGGGATGACGGCTCCGTCGGCCGCGGGAACCGTGTGAACGGCCTGATAACTCCACACCGCTCGATGTCGCTGGAGGCGGCCTCCGGGAAGAACCCTGTTTCGCACGTGGGCAAACTGTACAACCTGATGGCGAACCGTATAGCGCGAAAGATCTACCATGAGACGGCGACAGATTTCGCCGAGGTCAAACTGCTCTCCCAGATAGGCTCGCCCATCGACGACCCACAGGCGATAGAGATCGAGGTAAACGCGTCCGGTGACAGGGCGGAAGAGATAGCAAGGTCAGAAATGGATTCAGTAACGTCTCTTACCGACGAGTTCGTGCGCGGTGAGCTCGATACGTTCTGACACCGTCTAACGTTCTTCCAGGCAGGTGCGGTGTACAACGCCCCTCTCGGTTTCAGCGTACGGTTCGTCCGAGTGGACGCCGTTACCACACATAAGGCAGAAACCTACCTGTTTGACCATAGCAGCCATTCTTATCCCCTCCCCACTCCATTCTTGTGTCCCGAATGGTATATAATTAATGCTGGACAGTCCCTCGGGAGCTGTTTAAAGCTGGGCCTCCAACCACTGGACATGAAACCGGTAGATGCGCACTGCCACCTGGACTTCGACCAGTACGACAGCGACCGCCCGGAGGTGATGGAGCGGGCCAGGGAAGAACTCGAGTTCGTCGTGAACGCCGGCGCATCCCTGGAAAACAACAGGAGGACCCTGGAACTCGCCGACAGGCACCCTGGTTTTGTGGTGCCGGCTCTGGGCCTGCATCCGACTTACACCGATGAGTTCTCCTGCCTCGACGAAGTGAAGGAACAGATAGAGACGGAGGAACCGGCCGCGGTCGGCGAGATAGGCATGGACTACCACCACGTCACAGACAGAGAGATGAGGGAGAAACAGGAGGAGGTCTTCCGCGAGATGCTTTCACTTGCCGGCGACCTGGGAAAACCAGCAGTGGTCCACTCCAGAGATGCAGAGAAACAGGCGGTGAGGATACTCTCCTCCCACGGGGGAAAGGTCATGCTGCACGCCTTCAACGGAAGACCGGAACTCGCGAAGGAGGCCGTGGAGAGCGGCATGAAGATAGGGGTGACCTGCCAGGTGCTCTACTCGAACAGGGTCCAGGAACTGGTGAGAGAACTGAGGGTCGCGGACCTCATGCTGGAGACCGACTCCCCGTTCCTCTACCAGGGAGACCGCAACGAGCCGTCAAACGTTAAGGAGAGCGCAAGGAAGATCGCAGAGTTGAAGGATCTCCCGGTAGAAGATGTCGTCGAGGAAACCACCTCGAACGCACGAGAGTTTTTCGGAAGACCGTCCCAAGATTCTTGAGTTAACCCGTTAAAACTTATTCAACAAGTATGGACCAGGAGGAACAAAAATGGTTTTCAACAGGATAAAAGACAGGGTAAGCCAGAATCCAAGAGTGGCAGTTTACGTCGACGGCCCGAACGTGGTCAGGAAGGAGTTCGATCTCGATCTTGACGAACTGCGAGAAGAGATAGAAGAACTTGGAAGCATAAAAGTCGCCAAGGTCTTCCTGAACCAGTACGCTTCAGATAAACTCATCGAGGCAATAGTATCTCAGGGCTTCGAGGCAGCTCTTGGACTTGGCGGAGAGAAAGACAAGGAAAGCGATGTGGATGTCTACATGGCGGTTAACGCGATGGAAGCAGTATTCGACGACCATATAGACATCCTTGTGCTTGTAACGCGCGACACAGACTTTTTACCGGTTATACAGAAGGCAAAGGAGAACGGGAAGGAAACCGTTATCATAGGGATGGAGCCAGGATTTTCCACAGCGCTTAAAAACGCTGCAGACCAGGTAATAGAGCTGGAGTAGATGGCTCCTGTACGGTTCGACGTCCTGGGCCTTCTGGACATATTCTCGGCAGTCCTGATGTTTTTTACTGCCGCACCGGTGCCTGTTGCGGTCGCCAACCTTCACGCCGGGTTCCTTGCATTCAAGGGCGGGGGCGGCATAGTAAAAGGCTTCCCGATGCCCTATCCAGTTTTCCTGCTTGGCGGGTTCGCAGACCTGATATCCGCCGCCATACTCCACTTCGGGCAGCCACCCTCCTTCATCGGTTTCACGAACTGGATAGCCGCGGCGCTCCTTGTAAAAGGAGTCTGGACTCTCCTGGGCCTCATGGGCTAGAATAGTGTTCTATCAACTCTTCCAGCATCCTGCTCTTCATGGCGGAGTCCGTCCTGTCGAGCAGCGCCTCCAGCTCCTCCACCTTCTGTTCCGCCGGCAGTTCGTCAAAGTCCTCCGGTAGTTCAGCCTCTATCTCCATGGATCAGCATTCGAGCCAAGAATTAAACTATCTGCGCTGGAGCTCGTCCGTTATACGTTTCAGGAGCTCGATTATCTGCTCGTTCTGGGCCTTCAACTCCTCTATCTCGTCTCTGTTCTGCGCCACAGTACTGGAATCCGGGTCCATGCCTACGTTCTTCATCTTGGCCCGCGTCTGACTGCTGAGCTGTGGTTCGCTGCCCCCTTTCTCAGGTCTTCCGGCCTGCGGGTTCGGAGAGCTGGAATTCTGGCCGGTACTGCCTCCGCCGCCCATACTCCTCCTGTTTCCGGGCGAACCCTGCTGCGAGTTATCCATGTTCCTGTCTGTCCCCCGGGAACTGTTCTGGTTCCCCTGCTGCCGGCCGGAGCGAGACTGTTGCTGGCGGCTCTGGCCCCGCGGTCCCTGTGACGGAGTATCGTTCTGCGGACCCTGGTTCTGAACCCCCTGGTTCTGAGGTCCCTGGGACGGAGTATCGTTCTGCGGAGCCTGACGTGGAGAGGGATTATCCTGTGACCCCGGGTTACCGGGCGGCTGACCTGAGTTGTCTCCAAAGCCGCCGCCGAGGTCGCCGTCCCCCCCGAAGTCGTCGTTTCCGCCGAAATCGGGGTCTCCAGACGAGGAGGAGTCGTCGAACCCCGAGCTATCAAAGTCGGAGCCCGAACCGGATGTATCGGAGCCTGAAACCTTGTCTTTTATATCGTCGAGGACGCCCATGGATGTAACTTCGGAAGTCGTGTTAAATAAAGTTTTGATTCTGTAGAAACGTGGAGAATCGTTTTACCTGGTTCAAAACCTGTTTTCAAAGCGTTTCAGTCCTTTTCGCGACGGATCCTCCGGCAGCCGCCCTGGGCCTCACTCGTCATCCTTGACCTTGATACGGAAGACACATTCGGGATCTCCCGCGGCCTTGCACTTCTCCTCGTGGACCACAACCTCCTCGTCGAAGAGATACTCCAGCCCACCGGCAAACATCCCGGTGAGGAAGTAGCATGTCTTCTTCTCCTCATGGTCCTCCTGGAGATGGGACTCTGCAGTAGGGGAGGAAGGCACTATGAGACCATCCTCTTCCACCATGATATCGGAGTACCCCAGGAACTTCAGCAGCCCCAGGTACTGGCCAAAGGCCTGCTGGGGGTCCTGCGAGACCTGCAGGAGATCGACAAGGTCCTCCGCGTATCCTCGCCCCGTGTTGTTGAGTATGCCGCCGGCTCCTTCGCCGTATACCTCGGCCAGCATCTCCAGTATCTCGGCCATGAAGTAGTCCGAACCCATTATGTTGAACCTGTGGTCCATGACCTCCACGTTGCCGTCGAAATCTCCCGTCAGGTCTTCGTTCTCCCTCAGCTCTGTGAAGGCCGACTGTTTCTCCTGTTCAACCAGTTCAGGTTCAAGTTTCATCTTTCACCACCATCCTGCAGGAATCGTGTCCGCTATCCGCGGCGCACTGGGTTTCTTCAGCGGTTAAATCCTCGTTTTCCCAGTAATAACCTACTATACCTTTTATGACGCCGGTCAGGAATTTACAGTTGGCCCCGCCGGTCTCGCACGTCCTCTCATCGGCGCATTCCTGATAACTGTATGATTCAAAGGAGTTGTAGAACTTGAACTCTGCTCTCTCACCGGCTTCGTACTCCACGACATCGACGTCTCCTAGCCAGCCGACGTGGCTCCCGTACCCGAATATCTTCTCCATCTGGGAGAGTTCGTCGGTGGGTGAGATACCTCGGATCGACTCCAGGTCAAACCCGGATTCGAATGCCAGCTTCACGATATCGGTTACACTTACATCCCTGAAATCCTCGTCCATCTTGCTGGCTATGTAGTGGCCTGCGTTCTCGCCGAAACGCTTTATCCGGCTGCGTATGACCGGTCCGGCCACCTCCTCCATCTCCTGGAAAAGCTGTGCAAACATCTTGGTGTGGAAGAAGACGAACCGGCGGTCCGAGTATTCGATGACCCCGTTCTCATCTGGCTCCGACTCTGTCAGGTACGGGGCCAGCCGGTAAAATGAGTCACGTACATCCGCCATATGGAGAAACTTACAGGTTCTTGCTTATTAAGACACCGGTCAAGTATCAAAAATCTCCAGAGACCTTATTTGCGGCCGTTCAGCTTTCGGTAACCTATTTCCGAGATGAAAACCAGCAGTGCCGCTGCCAGGAGGTATGGAGAGGCGCTCCTCTTGACGCTTACTTTTTTACTGCCGAACTCCTTCAGGTCATCCTTTATCTCTCCGGTCTCCGACAGCCTGTAGACCTCGCCACCTGTTTCAGCGGCGAGAGATGATAGCCGGTCGCTGTAGCCTATCTCTTCCAGCTCCGGACGGTAGTTATACGCGTAGGGGAGACCTTGATAGCTGTGGAAACCAAGTCTCTCCGGGTCCAGTGTCTTCGTGTAAAGCCGTTCGCCCTGTTTTTTCAGGCCCTGTACCGGGTATGACGCCCTGACGACCGGGCTCTCTCCGCGGCGGGCTGACTCGACCTCGGCCCACTCGTCCTCCTTCCTTTTTGGATCTCCGACCGCCCAGCTCAGGCTCCTGACCGCGAGCGAGGGTTCCTCTCTCCGGATAGCCCGGAGATCGCGGGTATCGGCGGAGAAAGCTGCCACACGACCCAGACCGTATCGCCAGGTGGCCAGTACAGGGTTACCGGAGGATGAGGCCACCACCAGGTTTGCTCCCTCCCTGAGGGAGACCCTGTCGAACAGCGTTACCTGGCCGGAAAGCCTCTGTTTCCCTGTTATGAAGTGTGTGGGATCGGCGTTCACCAGTGTGGAGATCGCGCCCCCTCCGCCCCCTGACTTGAACACGAAGCTGATTGTGTTGGCGTACTCCGCGGAACGGTAGAACCCTCCGCCTCTCTCGGCGAGGTCCATCAGGAAGTCCGTGTTCGGGTTCTTCCCAACACCCACGACGAAGAGCCGGGCGTCAAGCGAACTGGCGACCTCCAGCGCCGCGGATTTTACCTCTTTTTTGGCCCTGGCGCGTTCTGTATCGGTGAGGAACGTGGTGAAGTGGCCGTCGGTCATCAGTATTATATTGCCTTTGCCCTCCGAGAGCTGTTTCGCACCCTTGAGTCCACGGTCGTGGAAGGATACCACGCCGGTTCCCAGGCGCGCTATCTTGTTTTTAAGTCTTTCACGGTTGTATGCAAGGACGCGGGGCTGGCTTACGAGGTAAGCCTTGCGGGCGTAGGCCACCGCCCCGACTTTTGCGTTGGCCGGTAGCGAGTCCACAAGCGCGTAGGCGATCTCCTTGGCCCTTTTGATGTCCTCCTCTGTGCTCTTCGAAACATCTATCGCCAGGATTACGCGGGTGTTCTTTGGTTCGTTTACGTCCGAGGAGGGCTTGAGCGGCAGTACATTCATCGAGCCGGAGTACTCCCCGGTGTAGACAACTCCGTTGCCCCGGGATACGTACGGTTCGATGTTGCGGGAGGGAACGCTTTTCTTCAGCACCGCCGCGTAGTACCTGGACAGGTCCTCCGGAAGCGAGTTCCTGTAGATGAGGTCGAAGAACTTTTTGTACTCTGTCAGACCCTCTTTCTTGCCAACTACAAGCACCTCCGGCTTTTCTATCACCCGGACAGTTCTGTAGTAGGCGTTGTTCTGGGAGAACCCGTCATCGGAGCTTAAAACCGCACGGAACCTGTGAACGCCTTCCGTGGAGAAGCTTCTGCGGAACACTTTCCTCTTCACCCTCCCTTCGAATATCTTCTCCGAATCCAGGTAGACCGTTACATGCGGGGTGAAGTTGCCGGTGGAGTAGGTCCTTACAGTGTAGCTGTTTTCCGCGCCTGGCACCGTGGTCCCCGGTCCCTCTATGGTGGCCGATGCCTCACGTTCCATCGGAGGTTTCAGTACGTTCAGCGTCGAGTTCGCTTTCTCGAACTTCTCTGCAAGGCCCTCCAGGGAGGTCTCGGACCGGCCGTCGGATACCAGCAGGTACGACTGGTCGGGCTTCAGGTTGCGTAGTATGCCGTTCCTCAGGTCGGAGCTGTTCCCACTGGCTATGGTTTTCTTCTTTACCTCGACCTCCTCCAGCCTGAGGCCGCTGTACTTCATCAGCGAGGCGGAGAGCGAGCTGTCCTTCAGCACAACCAGCTGCGGCTGGTCCATCCTCTGTTCGGATACCGTTACCTGCGGACCTGCAGCGGCCAGCACCACTAGAACCAGCAGGAGGGATCTGGAAGCCCCGAGAACCTTTTTGTACCGTTCATCTCTCTTCAGGGCGATGTAGAGCCCCGGGATAGCCACGGGGAGCAGCGCCAGCAGAACTGTATGTTCGAAGGTTATCACCTTATATCACCTGTACGGTATAGGTACAGCATCTCGGTAAGCAACAGCAGAAGCAAGACGCCGGAGAGACGGGTTCTGAGGCCTTTCCTGGTTTTGCCCTCTGCCGCATCCTCCAGTTCTGCGCTGGTGTCGTCGAGGGAGGACTCGGAGGGGCTCTCCATGTTGGCGGCGTAAACCCCGGAAGAGGTGTTGTAGAACCCGGAGCGCTGAACCTCGACAGTACCTGAACGGGTCTCGCCCGCGGGTGTCTCGATCCTCGAGGCCTGGATGGTCTCCCCGGTCTCCACGTTGAGCGTTTCCACGTCCTGCCTCCCAAGCAGCTGAGAGTAGATCTCCTTCCAGAAGACCGGGTAGAGGAAGTCGGCACGGAAATCCTGGTTCTCGATGTTGTAGAACACCATCTCCCCCTTCCCGAGGGATGCATGTACCAGGGCCCCGTCCGGCTGGGAAAGAGAGTCTCCCCTGGTGAGATTCACCTGGAACACCGAGGTCTGGCCCACGTTTATCCTCCGCGGTTCCTGGAACTCTACGGAGACCTTGCGCCGCCCACCGGTTTTCCTCACTGGAAGCGAGTCCATCTCACTGAAGACGGTTTCCTGCGCAAATACTATGGCGGATTTCCCGTTCCGCACCTTCTCCTCTACACTGGAGAGGGTCTTCGGCAGGACGTTGGGTGCGTTGCCCACGACGTAGACGTCTGCCTCAGGGAGACTGGAGATCGGCGGTTGCTCGACCTCCACCGAGGTGAAGTTTATGAGCTCCGCGGCCTTCGCAAAGTACCGGTTGCCTGTGTCAGATATCACGAATACCTCGAACTGGTTTGCCGGAGGTATGCTTATGTATGCGGTGTTATCCGGCCGGAAACCATCGTCCTCCAGCGTTACGATGTTCTTTCCAGGCCCTGTCCTGAAGCTGACTGCGGTCACGGCACCGGATCCGATGCTCACCGTCTTCGTGACATCCTGGACGGTCACGTCTACCTGTGCAGTGGTTTCCCCGAAGTTCTTGACCTTTATGCTCGAGGTTTTACCGGGCTCCACGCCGACTATACCCCACGAGTTCTGGTGGGATACGTGCATCACTTCAACCGGTCTCTGGGCGGATATAGATGTTAAAAGCGGTTCTGCTTTTCCCGAGGTGGTGGTCTGGTCTAAGTCGCTTGCCACCACCATCGAGCCCCTGTAGCCCTGCGCCGTTTTCAAACCCGAGACTATATCGGTCTCCGTATCCACCGCTTCAAGTCCTGCCAGGTACTCCCTTACCTGGGATGGAGCCACGTTTTCAAGCGCGACCTGGACATCGTTGTCCACCACTACAAGCGTGTTTTTCTGGCCGAGGTTCTGGCGTATGAAGTTCTTCGCCTGCTGGAAGCCGGGTTTCATGCTCGCGGATCTGTCAAGGACGAGTACAGCGTTTTCCGGGGTCTCCTCCGCCATGACGAACGGGTTGGCTATCGCCACCGCTATCAAAGCCACCACGAACAGGTGGAACAGAAGCATCAGGTTTTTCAGTATCTTTTCGAGAGCGCTTCTTATCCTCCCTGATTCGCGCTGCTCCTGGAAGAAGCGCAGGGGCGGCATCATCACTTCCTCGGGCTTCGGCTTCACCAGGTAGAAAACTATGACCGGTAGAATGCCGAGGAGGGCCGCCAGTCCGACCGGGTTCAGGAAATAGTGAGACAGCTGGTTCAGAACCATCGATGGTAATACTTTCTCGACGAAGTTTTTAGAAGTCTAGCTATCGATCCTGTCGAGCACCTGCTGGTGCAACTGCTGTAGGCGTTCCTTCCTGTCCGACATCCTGATGACGTCCGTGGAGCCCTGGAGAAGCAGGTTATGACTGAACGGCGATGGCACACTGGAGTCTCTCACCGAGTAATCGATGTCTCCTGAATCGATACCGTCTATAACTTCACGGGCATGTTTTATGTCCATCGCATCCTCCATTATCTCGCGGTAAGTCTCCTTCAGCATCGGGAAGTCCTCGTCGTACCGGTCCCTTATCGCGGAGAGCAGGAAGTGCCCCTTCATCTGCTGCTGGCCGACCGTTTTCTCGTTGCCGGCGTAGTTCCTGAGTATCATCAGGGAGCGGCCGGCGACGTGCCGGAACCTGCGTTTCATCAGCTCAGTCTTCTTCACCGCGTCCTTGAGCTCCTCCTCGGGGTCGATTTTTCCAAGTTCTTCCAGCAGGTCGTCGATGTCTATCGGCCGCCTCGGAGCTATCAGTATAAAACCGTTGTCGTCGATAACCATCCCGACATTGGATGATATACGTTCCTGGAGCATGTTAGCCAGTATCCGGGCCAGCGCATCGTGCGTCCTTCTCCCGTAGATAGTCTGGAATATGATGTTCTGGCGGCCCTCCTCGTCTATGTAGCGCTCGACGGTAACATCCTCGTGTGTCGAGACCTCGCCAAGGTACTGGTACTGCTCCTTGATGTATCCGTAGATGGCCTCAGCGGTGTTCTCGTCCAGGTAGTAGTTATGCATTATCCACTGGATGATGTCGTCGTCGCCGGCACCCATCTCTATCTGTTTTGCCACGTCCCTCCTGAACTCTCCTATCCGGATCCCGAGGTCGTATGAGAGCGGTAAACGCTCCGAGTACCATGAGGGTACCGTGGGCTGTTTCTGCGGCTCGGGGTCGACGTAGACCTTCATGCCCTTCGCGTATGAAAACCGGTAGGTGGAGCCTCCCAGCGTGAAGATATCTCCCTTCGTCAGACGGTCCAGAAACTCCTCGTCGAGGGAGCCCACGTAGTCGTTGCTTCCACGGGTTATAACGTCATAGCCGGTCTCGTCGGGTATAGTCCCGATGTTGGTCATGTAGATGACACGGGTCATCTTCCCGGAACGGCCGAACCGGGAGTCATCCCGGTCCACCCATATCTTCCGGTACACGTTCTGGTCCTCCAGCTCGTAGCGGCCGCCGAGGTACTTCAGTACACGGTTGAAGTCGTCCCAGTCCAGATCCCTGTAGTTGTAGCTCTTTCTCAGAACGTTGAACGCGTGTTCGATGTTCCAGCGGTGGTTGGTGCCCATCCCCACTATATGCTGCGCCAGCACATCCAGGGAACCGGTAGGTATCTGTATCCTGTCCAGGTCGTCTTCCTTTGCGCATTTCGTCAATACCGAGCATTCCATCGCGTCATCCCGGTCCGTGACTATCATCTTGCCCTTCGCGACCTCTCCTATACGGTGTCCTGAGCGACCGATCCGCTGTATCCCTCTCGCCACACCCTTTGGGGAGCCGAGCTGCAGAACGATGTCAACGGAGCCTATGTCGACGCCGAGTTCCAGCGAGGTGGATGTGACAGCGACCTTCATCTCTCCCTGCTTCAGTTTTTCCTCGACCTTCAGTCTCTCGTCGCGGGACATCGAGGAATGGTGTGCACCGATGTTTTCATCGTAGGCATCAAAACGTTCCTTCAGGTTGTTCACGACCCTCTCGGTCGCGCTCCTGGTGTTCGTGAATATTATGGTGGATTCGTGGTCCTGCACCAGGCTGTGGATCTTATCGTAGAGCGCCTCCTGTATCTCCTCTGGAGGCGTGTGTATCAGATCGCGGACAGGGGAAATAGTCTCCAGGTCGATCTCCTTCGAT
This sequence comes from Candidatus Nanohaloarchaea archaeon, assembly GCA_042217695.1. Lineage (GTDB taxonomy): Archaea > Nanohalarchaeota > Nanosalinia > Nanosalinales > Nanosalinaceae > JBDGSE01. The sequence continues at coordinate 23,545 of JBDGSE010000031.1, forward strand.
GCCGCAACGTCCACTATGTTAACGCCCCGGGTCTCGTACTCTTCGCTCTCCAGTTTCTCCGCCGCCTTCACGTCCTCGTACTCTGTCTCCTCGAGTTCGATATCTTCCTCGGCGTCGTAACCAACCAGGTACTTCCCTATCTCGTCGATGGGGGCCTGGGTCGCGGAAAGCCCTATCCTCGTGGGGGCGGTGTTCGCCATCTCCTCGAGGCGCTCAAGGGAAAGCGACAGGTGGACGCCGCGCTTGTTCTCGCTCAGAGAGTGTATCTCGTCTACTATGATGTATTCGACGTTCCGTATCTTCTGGTTGAACTTCGGCGAGTTGAGGACGATGCCAAGGGTTTCCGGCGTTGTTATCAGTATGTGGGGCGGGTTTTCCAGCATCTTCGACTTCTCGGAGGATGTGGTGTCTCCGGTCCGTACCGCGGAGCGGACTTCAGGCACATCGTAGCCCATATCCTCGGCTTTTTCGCGTATGCCCTCCAGCGGTTCCTCCAGGTTGCGCTGGATGTCGTTGTTCAACGCCTTCAAAGGGGATACATATATGGCGTAGACCTCGTCCTCCAGATTTCCGTTGTCGCCGCGGCGGAACATGTCGTTCAGTATGGACAGGAAAGCCGACAGAGTTTTACCTGAGCCAGTGGGCGCACATATCAGCGAGTTTTCGTGCTGGTTTATGAGGTCAAAGGAGTACTTCTGCGGGTCGCTGAGCCCCGAGAACTTCGAGTTGAACCACTCCTTTACGTAGGGCTCGAAGTCCTCCGGAAGCGATTCAGAGGCTTCCGACTCATCCACGAAGTTTACCCTGCCCATAACCTTTGAAGCAGTCGTGAATCTTTAAGAATCCTGAATCAGGCAACGGATTCATCGATATACGAGAACAGGAAGGCTGATAGAGCAGTTATCAGGCCCACGACAGGCTGGAGGGCGGTAAAAGTCAGGATTATAAACGGCACAAGGATCAGGAACCTTTTACCGGTTAGCTGTGCCTGTACCAGGTCGGAGACCCGTGCAGACATGTTTATATCGTAGCTGTCAAGTCTCTCCCTCATCCTGTCAGATATCCTTGCAGGTATCTCCGCCCGGGCCTTCTGGAAAGCGTTGTTCACGGCCGACAGGCCTTCAACGCTTAAATCGTCCCTTGAACGGTTTAGGACATAGGCCTGGGTGGCCGTAACCGTGGCGCGGCTGGCCTCCTTCACCAGCGTTACCTGGGCCTTTTTCTGCGCCGACAGTATGTTGCTCTGCTCCACTATCTGCTGGGACTGGGCTCCGATGGCGTTACCTGTCACGGTCCTGATAGTCTCAGCAACTGCAGGATTGCTGGTGGCCGCATAAAACGTGACACCGGCTACAAGAATTCCGATGAGGAGCAGAGGTATACGGGTAGAGCTGTAGTAATCCCGGAACCTTTCACCCCCGGCGAATACCGATACAAAGATGTTTCCGAGCGCGGTTACGACAGCCACCGCCGCCATCTTCTTCCCAAGCGGTATAAACGCCAGTACCAGGAGAGAGGTCAGGGCGGCCTTCTGGAACGATACCCGGGAGATGTAGGCGGTGTAGCCATAGCTGACAGGCACCAGGGCCAGAAACACCCAGCTAGTATAGTTCGAGGCCTGGACAAGGTACGAGGCAGAAACTGCTATCATCGACAGCGAGAGCACGACCGCGTACTCCAGGTAATCAGTTTCCTCCGTCATGCCTGTGAGAACATTCCCTTCAGACCTTTAAATTCCTAACACACTGGAGTAAAAACTTTCAGCTGCTCCGCGGTCACGGGCCTCGACTATCGCCCTGCCAGAGCGGAAAAGCGTGAACTCTCTCCCCGAGATCTCCACCCGCAGAAGATACCTGTTCTCCGCCATCACCTCTCCCTGTTCCTTCAAACGGGTGAATGCGTCATCGTCTATCTCCCGGTCTACCTGGTACTTGTCCTCTCCACAGACAGAGACAGCGTCTCCTCCATCGAGGTTCGGGTATCTTTCACCGGCACAGACCTCGCAGCCCGGGTGTTCCAGCTCCAGTTCCTTGCCAGAGGCGAACTCCAGTTTCTCTTCGACCTCTCTCCCGGCCAGGTATCTCACCGCCTTCTCCGCGGATTTCAGGCCGACCACACCGGCGACCTCTCTCAGGATGCCGGCGGTTTCACAGGTCTCCAGGGAGCCTGCAGGAACCTTTTCGAACACGCAGTTGAAGCATTTTTCATCGAAGAACGCCGAGTAACCCTGCTCGCCAACGGCCGCGGTGTAAACCCACGGCAACCCGTTTTTCTTCGCGTAATCATTTATGGCGAAACGAGTCTCCATGTTGTCGGTGCCGTCAAGTATTATGTCGGCCTCGATAGGGACCGGAAAGCTTTCCAGCCGGGATTCGACCTCCGTGAAACGGGAGAGATATTCTTCAGCGGCTTTTGCCTTCGGAAAGGCTTTCTCACACTGTTCAGGAGTGTAGATATTCGACGAGTAGACATCCTTCAGCTCGAGGTAGTCCCTGTCCACCACCACAAGCTCCACACCGTGACGGGCAAGCGTTTCAGCCATCACCGATCCTGTGGCCCCCAGACCCACGATAGCGGCCCGCGAGTTCTCCAGTCTACCGAGTTCTTCCTCCCCGAAGTTTTCAAGTGCTTTAAATCGAGAGTACACGGGTAAAACAGGTCTGCGAACCTTTTTTAAGATGACTTCATCAGGTTTGTATGATGGCGCTGTACAGCCTGACAGGGATGGCCGCCTCTGGTTCCGGGACGCAGGCAGCGGCAAAACTCAATTTTGGTCCGAAGACTATAGGTATAGCGCTCGCTGTACTGGTCGCGGCATGGGCCGTAAACAAGGCCTCGAACGTGGTTATAGCCCGTTCCATCAGACGGGAGCGGGACGACCCGCACGCCATCCGGACCGCCCAGAGACTGTCGGGCTATCTGACCTTTGGCGGCGCTGCGATAGTCATACTTGGAGTGCTCGGGGTGCCGCTATCCGCACTGGGTACGGCGGTCGGCCTGATAGGCCTTGGACTTTCATTCGCTCTGAAGGATATTATCGCTAACTTTGTCTCCGGCCTGATGATACTGATAAACAAGCCTTTCAGGATAGGCGACCAGATAGAGATCGAGGGCGAAGCCGGGACCGTGAAGGACATCCGTGTCCGTGCCACGGACATAAAGACCTACGACGGCAGGAAAATGGTGGTCCCGAACTCCAGCCTCTACAGCGAGACAGTCATCAACAACACGGCATACACCCGGAGACGGTTCGACGTCGTGGTGGGTATCGGCTACGACGAGGACATAGAGGCGGCAAAAGAGCTTGCAGAGGAATCGCTGGAGGAGGCCGAGCATGTCATGGACGACCCGGCACCCGAGGTACTGGTATCTGAGCTCGGGGGTTCATCAGTGAACCTGAAGCTCAGAGGCTGGACCAACCCGCAGCGCGCCGATCTGAACGAGGCCAGCTCCGAGGTCACCCAGCTTGTGAAGGAGAAGTACGATGAGGCAGGTATAGACATCCCGTTCCCGATCCGGACGGTCTTCCTGGAAGAGTAGATGCAAGGTTTCTAAAGTTTTCACGGAGAATAACCTGGTATGCCTGAAGACATCGATCCCGAGAAGATGGAGGAGATACAAAACTCTCAGGAGACCTGGGTGATAGATTTCTGGGCGGACTGGTGCCAGCCCTGCCACAAACTGGAGCCCGTGTTCAACGAGGTCGCGGAAGAAGTCGACGCGAACTTCGGAAAGCTGGACATGGAGGAGCACCAGAGCGTTGGAACCAATCTTGGTATACGAGCGCTGCCCACCATCCTGATAATGCAGGGCGGCGAGGAAGTAAGCCGGCGCTCCGGGGTCATGAAAAAGGATCAGCTGAAGAGCTGGATCGAGGACAACCTATAGTTCAGAAGTCCAGTCTATATCGCCGTAATCCGGCTCTCCTCTTTCAATTTTCTCTTTAACTGTCTCCACTGTTTCCTCCACCGTCTTCCCCGTGGTATCTACCTCAACAACTGTGTCCTGTTCCTCAACAGCCTCCACAAGTACCACATCCAGGGCCTCCGACTCGATATTTTCCCGGACCTTCTGCGGGGGGTAATCACGGTCGGAAAGTCTTTCCTCGAGTTCGTCCGGCGCACACCGCAGCACGATACAGATGTCCGCGGGCACGTGGTGCGCCAGATGTCCCTCGATGACATGATCTCCGTCAAGGTCTTCAAGGGATTCAACCATCGCGGGGACATCCACCTCGAATTCCTCTCGTTGTTCTCCCAGGCCGTGCTCCTTCACGTACTCTGTCAGGTGTATCACCGGGTAACCCAGTTCCTCTGAGACCGAGGTCTTGCCGGTCCCGGGCGTCCCTGTTAACGCTATTATCACACCGATTAACTTGCGACGAAAGCATAAAAGATTGATTTGGTTCATTGTTAGACGGGAGGACTGAAGATGATATCTGTATGGACTCGTGAAACAGGTTTCACTCGACCAGCCATCACCACCGGTGATAACCGGTGATAAGTGTCTGGAAACGAAAAGATAGGGTTTTCTCCTTCCAGACACAATCAGCGACAGAGGTGTTTTGTCGATGATATCTGTCTGGACGGAAAAGTACCGCCCCGACACCCTGGGAGAGGTCGTGGGACAGGAAAAGATAGTTGAACGGCTGGAGGCTTTTGTGGAGGAGGATTCCATCCCTCACATGCTTTTCGCGGGTCCTGCAGGCACGGGAAAAACGACGAGCGCCATCGCGCTGGCGAAGGATCTCTACGGCGACGAGTGGAAGCAGAACTTCATGGAGACCAACGCCTCCGACGAGAGAGGTATCGACGTTGTCAGGGAAAAGATAAAGGATTTCGCCCGGACCAAACCCATAAACGCCGACTACAAGATAATATTCCTGGACGAGGCCGACGCGCTGACCTCGGACGCCCAGCAAGCCCTGAGGAGAACGATGGAACAGTTCTCCGACAACTGCCGTTTCATCCTTTCCTGTAACTTCTCCTCCAAGATAATAGATCCCATCCAGTCCAGGACCGCTGTGTTCCGTTTCAACCGGCTGGAGGAGGATGAGGTAAAGGAGTACATCTCCCGTATAGGCTCCGAGGAAGGGTTCCAGATATCTGAGGATGCTGTCGACGCGGTTATGAGAGTCTCCGACGGCGACCTGCGGCGCGTCACGAACGTCCTACAGACAGCGGCTATAAACAACGACTCCATCGAGGAGGAGGACGTATACGCGGTCGCAGCCTCTCTACGCCCGGAAGAGATAAACGAGATACTTGAGACTGCGCTTGAGGGAGACTTCATCGATGCCAGAGAAGACCTGGCGGAGATAATGATAGACCGGGGTCTTGACGGCCAGGACGTGATCGACTCCATCCACAGAGAAGTGTTCGACCTGGATATCTCGGAGGAGGCAAAACTTGAAATCGTGGACAACCTGGGCGAGTTCGAGTTCCGGATAGCCGAGGGCGGTTCCAGCGACATACAGATAGAGGCCCTGCTCGCCAAGATAGCCTCGCTCGAGGAACGATGAAAGTAGCGCTCGACCTGGAGGGAGTACTGTCAGACATACACACAGAGTTCCTGAAGGTTTACAACAGGAGACACGGGACTTCTTTCTCCCGGGAAGACATCGATGACTGGGTCTTTGGAACAGTCCGCGAACACTTCAACGAGACGCACGGCCTGGAACCCGGCAACACGCAGGGCTTCCTGAGAGGACACCACAGCTGGGAAGGTTTCTACGCGGTGTCAGAAAACATGTGGAGAGAGGACCACGATAGAATCCCCGCGCTTTTCGACTCTGTCCCCACTATTATGAGCGACGAAGAGTTCCAGGTGGACATCGTGACAGCCCGGAAACGTGTCAGGGAAAAACTGGAGCAGTGGCTGGAGTCGAAAGGCGTACAGAAGGGCCGTCACTTCGACCGGTTAAGGATAGAGAACGACAAGCACAGACTTGACTACGATATCTTCATAGACGATAACCCCGCGTTACACCAGGAGTTGAAAGGGACGGAAAAACACGGGATAATGGTGGAGCAGCCCTGGAACCGTTCCACGGACTGCGGAACCACACGGGTAAAAAACGTTGAACAGGTTACGGAGGCGGTAAAGGATCTGGACTGAGAAATACAGGCCGGAAAGCCTTGAAGAGTACCGGGGCGCTTCCAAACAAAAGGAAGAGCTGAAGAAATGGCTGGAGAACTGGGATCAGGGCGACGAACCTGTGCTGCTCCACGGCCAGGCAGGCACCGGGAAGACCTCTCTTGTAGAGGCGCTGGCGAACGAGTACGGCTACGAACTGGTGGAGACCAACGCCTCGGACGTGAGGACGAAAAAGAAGCTGAAGTCAGAGCTGAAGGAGGCGACCCGTCAGGCCTCGTTCTTCGGCACCGAGAAGATAATACTGATAGACGAGGTCGACGGTATGTCCGGCTCCGACCGGGGCGGCGTCGCCGAGTTGAGGGAGATAGTTGACGAATCCCGTTTCCCCGTCGTGATGACGGCAAACGACCCCTACGACTCCAGGATCAAATCACTGAGGAACCGGGCGAAGATGGTCAAGCTGGACTCGGTCCACACGAACTCTATCGCGGCCCATCTAAGACAGATACTCGACGCGGAAGGAATCGAGTACGAGGACGGCGCGATGAAACGTATCGCAAGGGCCTCCGGCGGGCAGATGCGGTCCGCGATAAACGACCTGGAGGCTGTCGCCCGGGGGAAGGACAGGGTGACCGTCGAAGATGTAAAGGTTCTCAGCCAGCGCGACAACCGCCAGGACATATTCGAGGCGTTAAAGATAGTTTTCAAGACCTCTACCGCCGAGACCGCGGACCAGGCCACGAACAACCTGGACGAGGACGCCGACACCTTCCTGCAGTGGGTCCGGGAGAACGTTCCCAGGGAGTACAGGCGGATGGGCGACGTTTCAAGGGCGTACAACTGGGTTTCGAAGGCCGACCTGTTCAACGGCCGGCTCCGAAGGACACAGAACTGGAAGCTCCTGAAGTACGTCTACCTGTTCTCCACAGTCGGCGTGGCTTTAAGCAAGGAGGAGAAGTACGAGGGCTGGACGAAGTACCAGTACCCGTCGAAGATAAGGAAGATGGGTTCCTCACGGGCCTCGAGAAGAACTTTCTCACAGATCGCCGACAAACTGGGCGAAAAACTACACATCTCCGGGAGGGAGTCAGCCCGCGAACTCCCGTTCCTGGCCCAGATAATGGACGATTACCCTGTACAGGAGGAACTGGAGCTGGAAGACGACGAGACGGAATTCATCCGGAAATTTGTCTAGGGCCTGTATTTCAGAGTGTAAATCTCTTTTACCCATGCGTGAGGGCTGCGGTCAACGGAGCCTTTATACTCTTCAACGTAGGCTTCTCCCTGACTGAGAGCGGGCGAACCTATCAACAGGTAAGCGCTCCGGTACTTGAAGTCGGAGGCGCCGAAAACCGAACTTGAAGCGCCTATACCGTACATCGCTGATTCGAGACCGTTTGAGAGCCGGTGTGTCTGCGGCTCGTCCTGAGTGGTGACGAAAACAACTATATCGCCGTCCTCCGGAAGGTTATTCAGGTCGTTCGCCATCCTGCCGGCGGCCTCTATCCCGTCGACAGTTCCATCGTTGTCCGCATCGCCGGACTCGTAAACATCGTATGTCCGGTGCCACATCCACGACCCGGTCTCCTTGTTGAAGACAGAAACACCGTATGAACGGGTGCCGTCAAGCAACTGTGTCCTGCTGCTCCCCACGTAAGTCCCACCGTAGTCAGCGGGATCGCCGCTAGGCGGAAGCGGGGCGTTTCCACCCTCGGACTGTCTCGCATCGAATCCTATCGAGTACACCATCACCTCCATTTCCTAGGCAGGGGCTCCTACCTCCACGCAGGTCATGTGGAGTCGGACACCGGGCTTGGTCAGTGTCACGTTAAAGCAGTCTCTCTGGCCGGTACGGCTCCAGTACTTTGCCCTGCCCGTGTACTGGGTGAGGCTGTTCACCATCCGCTTGAAGTTCTCGATCTCCTTGTCCTGCTGGGCGGTGACTTTCTGTGCCTCCCGCTGGATACGGTTGATGTAGTACGCCTGGTCGTCCGGACTGTAACTCTTTGACTGGATCTGGCTGATGGTCGCCACGGTGCCTATCACCATCACGCTGACGATCATCGCCGTCAAGACCATGAACTGTCCCTTCCTCAATTGCGCCACCTCAGGTGCAGCTGGTACGGCATGTAGGTGATGTTTTTGATACTCCCCGCTATACTGGTCGATATCGCCACCGGTTCGCCGCGGCCGCTGAAGGTCTTCTGGTCGCCCCGGAGCCAGTAAATGATTGAAGCCACCAGCCTCCGGTCTGCCTGGCTGTAACTTGGTTCGTAGGGAACCCTGGCGAGCCGGGTGCCGTCGAAGCCGGAGAACGTCGTCCGGAAGTTAACTACCTCAACCCTCTCCGCCCCGGCATACACCATCTCGGCGCAGGTAAGTCCGTCGTCACACCCCGGCCTGGTGGGATAGGTTTTCAGGCGGTACCGGCGGCCTTCAACGGTGAACACCTCGCCGTTCAGGAAGGGGCCCTCGTCAATGTCCCCGTAGTCGCCGTCACCGTTCCTGTCGATGTTGATGCCGTAGTTCAGTTTGTTGCAGGCCGAGGCACTGGTCCCGAGGTGGGTGTTGACCATGTCGTATGTGCCTGTGGGGAAGCTGAAGCTCCCGGTCGCCCATTCACCGCAGTAAGTATCCGGCGCGCCCGGAGGCCGGGTATTCGTCGGGTTCATGTTCATGTTTGTCGCGTTCCATTCATCGGTGTCGTATCTTCCCGCAGGAGAGTATACCATTACCTCCCGGGTGGTGAACTGTGGTCCGGGACTGGAGCTTATCTTGGCGCCGGGCGAGAGAGTGACCGCCGAGTTATCGCCCTTCTGCCCAACGAAGTACGTCTCAACCTCGCTGGAGAGCGGTGTCTCGGTGAATGCTATCGATCCACCTGGCGGCGAGGAGTAGCCCAGATCCACCCATTTCAGGCCTGTGTCCGCGATAAACCCGGAGGTCACCTGTGACTGGGACGGGTTCATCGCCAGCAGCACGGAGCCCTTCTCCATAAAGTTTTCAAGTTCTGTCCTGTGGTTCTGTATGTTGTCAAGCGACTGTGCTCTCCGGAACACCACCAGGTCATAGACGGTTATATCTTTCCCGGAGAACCTGAACGTGTCGAAAGTTGTGTCGGTATCGACACCGTTCACTCCCTTCCTCATGGTCTCCCTCATCCGGATCACCTGGTCGGCGCGGTAGACCGTGAACTGCCGGGCGTTGCCGTTGATGGACTTGAAATCGTAGAAATGGGTCTCGCCGGGACCTGTACTGTTGCCCCAGAAGAAGAAGTCGTGGAGGTAGTGGGGGCCTTCCGCGGCAGAGAACTGGCAAGCGGTACCGTTGTCGACCCATACACTGTCGTAGTTCACCGTGCCGTCGAATCCTCCGCCGCTGTGTTTTGGGTCGGTATCCGCGAAATAGAGTTTTACCTCGTGCAGATCGGTCAGGGTATCCGAGGAGGCCGTCCGGAGGACAGGTGCCTCAGATTTACTCTTTATCTCCTCGAGGCCGCCCTCGCAGGAGCCGCCTGACATGCCGTAAAGGGGTTGTGTGAATCTTTTGTCGGGAAGCGTGTGGTATCCTATCTGGGTCTCCAGTATAGGCAGGTTTGAAACAGTGCCGGAGACCTTGAGCTCCCTGCTCGAGATAGCGACTACCGAGGTTCTCAGGGCACCCGTGTCTCCTCTCTTCATGAAGCTGGAGAGATGGCCTGTTCTCTGGAGCGTGTAGCCCAGGTCATGGGCCGCTATCTGTCTCTGGTAATCCCTCCAGTCCTGGGCGGCAGAAGGTATCTGGAAGGCGGTGGCGGCGAAGGCCAGCAGGATGAACATGGCTGCTATAGCCTCTATCGAGTACCCTATCCCTTTCCGGTCGCTCAATCCCATGCTAGCACCTCTATCCTCAGCGGCTGGGGTGCCGACGCCGGCGCGCTGAGGGTGGCGTAACGGTTAAGCTTTATGACCCGGGCATTCCGGTCTATGGACCCTCCAAAGGTCTTGAGGTGTCGGGAAAGTATAACCGAGGTGCCCGACGTCCCGCCCTTGTTTTCGATGCGTGCTATGGTGAACTTTTTCCCCTCCAGGAAGACAGTGTCCCCCGGAGAATGCGGCTGACTGTAGAGGAAGTCCCAGTCCGCGGAATGGTAGAGGGTGTCGTAAACACCGTTGTGGGCCGTCACAAGGAACTTGTGAATAGAACCATAGATCCTCAGGGTTCCGTAATGAACCCTGTTCTCGGCTTTGCTGTATGACGCAGTATCAGGTTCTTCATCAACAGGACCTGCAGGATTTCCCCGTATGAAACTTCCCGGCGTCTCCACTATCGGCATCCAGGTGAAGTTGAAACGATAGTTGTTTTCCACGCCCGTCACCTCCTTGAACTGGGTGTAGTTGAACTGGGCGACGCCGGTGGAGGAGAGGTTCTCGAGCTTGTCTTTCTCGACCACCAGATAGTCGGACGCTATCCCGAACTGTGTGACATGGCTTATAGTTCCCACGTTCCGCTCCCATTCGGTCCCGCCGGAGCCGTAGCTGTGGTACCCAGGGTTTGAAAGCATCATCTCCGTTACCGCCCTGGCCTCCAGGTTGAGGGATGCCACTTTCACGTCCTCCCGGAACTGTGGTATTTCGCCCGCCCCCATAGCTGCCACTCCGAGCACGGTAAGCAGGAAGAATACCGCTGCCCCTATGTACTCGAGTGTGAACTGTCCTTTCATTCTATAACCCCGCGGGAGCCACCACGAACATGAAAGCGATGAAGGCCAGAGGAAGCATCACAAGCGCGTGTTTTATACCGGCGCTGGGGCTTCCCTCGGCTACCTGGCCTGCAACCGCGGCAGTGGCCATGCCCTGTATCATCAGCATGCTGAACAGCAGGGACTTGTAGTACGCCATGTTGCCGTAGCCGTAGGTTTTTGAGTACTGTGAGCCAAAGGTGACGTTCGCCGGGACAAACCCGAAAATCCTGGCCGTGGTACAGAAAGGTCGGGAAGCGGCTATATCTCCGCCGCAGAACTGTGTCTGGCCTCCACCACCCTGGCCGATGACCTGGCCTATACTTGCCAGTGCACCGGGGTCCGAGCTGCCGAGTCCCAGGAGCTGGGCCAGCATGATGTAGATACCTATCGTGATGCCTATGAACAGGAAGTAGATGACGTACATGATGACCAGCTGCTGCTTGAGCTTGGCGTTCTTCTCCTGTATGACCTCGCGGAGCTGGCCGGCATCCTCCGCCACGGCCTCTATAGTCTGGGTTATGTTCCCTCCGCTCTCGAAGCTCTGGATGATAATAGACAGCGACTCCTGTATGACCGCCGAGTCCTCCATCCTCCTGGAGAAACGTCTCATGACCTCCGGGAACGGTATTCCCCAGGTGAGTTCACGGTAGACCTTCTCTATCTCGGGGTTGAGGCGTCCATAGTCTGTGTCCATGGAGGACTCGAACGCCCTCAGAATGGTCATACCTCCTCTCTTGGATTCCGCCAGGTCCTTCAGGAACACCGGGAACTGGTCCTCCATCTCACGTATGGCCCTGTTCTTCAGGAAGGAAAGGAGACCGTACGGCATTATCCCGACAAGCAGCCCCAGTATAACCGTGAGTCCTCCGATCTGCTGGGAAACCCCGAGGTAGAGGAGTATCCCGACCAGGATGAGGACGGCGGCAACACCTATCGAACCGAAGACCACCTTGTCCTCGAGCGGTCGGCCGGCCTGGTACTCTTCCTCCTTGAAGAAGTCCAGCTGGAACCTTCCTCCTCCGTCTTCCTCTTCGTCCGTCACCGTATACCACCCGGCGATATCCCCTTTATCAGCAGTATAAACATCCCGGAGATTATGGGGAGTCCAAAGAATATGGCGACGGCCTGTACAGCCACGATAGTCCCTGGATCAAAGTTGGCGAACGAGCTCATGACCGCGCTCATGGAAGTGAAGATGATCGAACCGACGATGACCACCGTGATGTACATCTCGACGATGAGGGACAGGGAGTCAGAGAACTCCTCTACACGGCGCTGGTAGTCTGTCATCAGGGATGAGGCACGTTCCCTCAGGAACTCTCTCAGGGAACCTCCAGTGGTCAGCACATGGTTTATACCCCACACCAGTTCACGGAAGTCCTTGCTCGGCGTCCTCTCCGCAGCCCGCTCCATAGCCTTGCTGGAGTCCATCCCGAATGTCTCGATGTCTCTATGGATTTTCTCAGCCTCCTTTGAGACCTCGCCGTACTCCTCCGTGTCGGCCAGGTTCCCGAATATCTCGGGTAGTGAGGTGCCTGTTCCAGCAAGCGTTGAGAGGTACATGGTGGCGAACGGCAGGGTGTCACGTATCTTGCTCGCCCTGTTCCTCACCATAAGCACCGGGTAGAGATAGAACCCCACGAAGGTGGCGGCGAGAGAGACTATGGACAGTACGAGCGCCAGCAGTATACCTGCGACCCCCATACCCATCACGAACATTATACCGAAGAACACGAAACTCAGAAGAGACATTACTCCGGCGGAGAACACCATCATGCTGACGTATTCCGGCAACGAGATCTCCAGCCCGGACTTGGTCAGCTGCGGCCTCAGGTCCTCAAAGTACGGTACATAATCCAGTACATATGGACCTGCCTGGTCGAAACAGAACTCTGCGTACTCGTCAAGCATTCTTAATATCTAGTTCGTCCGTCTCCGAATTAAATGTTTGCCCGATTCTCTCCATAACATCCTGCGGATTCGAGTAGTAACGGGCTATCCACTTGCCCACATCCCGGTAGTGCTTTATCTGCTGGTCCTGCATGTAGTTCAGAACGTGCTGGCGGTTCCGGACCTCGTTTTTGAGCTGTTCGTAGTCCATACCGCTCTGGTCCGCGATATCCTTCAGGATCAGCGAGTTGTTCTCAACTATGTACTCGTCGCTCTGCGGGTTCCACGAGAAGACCTTGTTCGCATCTATACCGGTTCTCTCGTCGTAGCCACGTATCTCGTAGATGCCGTTGATACGTCTCACATAGGTTCCCTCCCTCCGGATCCTGGAGATAAGCATCACGGCGTCCAGCGTCTCTATGAGAGATGGCGACAGGTTTATGGGTTCGGTCGTAAGGCGGTCCATGAGCATGTCAAGCGAGTCGGCGTGGATCGTCGAGAGCCCTGTGTGCCCCGTTGCCATCTGCTGGAACAGGATGTACGCCTCCTCACCACGGACCTCACCGACGATGATGTACTCCGGGCGCTGACGAAGGGATTCCTTGAGAAGGTTGTCCATCGATACTTCTCCGCCTTCCTCCGCGGATGAACCGAAGCCTGAACGTGCGACCTCCGGTACCCAGTGCTCGTGCGGTAACCGGAGTTCCGGCGTGTCCTCGATGGATACGATCTTCTTGTCCGGTCGGATGAAGAGGCTCATCGCGTTTAACTGCGAGGTCTTTCCCGCGCCTGTCGTTCCGGCGATAAGTATCGATTTACCGTGTTCGACCAGTGTCCAGAGGTAGGAGTACATCTGGGCGTTCTCGGTCTCGTAGTCCATCATGTGGATCGGCGTTAACGGGTCCTCCGTGAACCTTCGGATAGTAAAGTTCGAACCTTTCCGGGCGATGTCTGTCGCGAGCGTGGCCTGTACACGGGAACCATCAGGCAGGGAGCCGTCGAGCAGCGGGTTTGAAACCGAGATGGAGCGACCGCAGCGCTGCGCCAGTTTCATCACGAAAGAGTCCAGTTCCTCGGGTTCGTCCCAGACTATATCGGTCTTTACGGAGCCGAACTTCGGGTTCCTGTGGTAAGCGTAGACAGGTATGCCGGTCCCGTCACACGAGATGTCCTCGACCTCGGTATCGTTCATCAGCGGTTGCAGCTTTCCAAGCCCCGCAAAGTCTCTTTTTGTGTAGTAACGTATTATCTCCCTCTGATCCTGTGTTATCGACAGCTGGTACTTGTCAACTATCTCGTCTATCTTTTCGTTGAGATAGTCCTCGGCCTCCTGGCTCTCCAGTTCCGTGAACTCTATATCGAAACTCCTCTCCATTATCTGTTTTATCCTGTCCAGTAGCTGCTGGGTCTCCTGATCCAGTTCCGGCTCTATAACCCGGTAGACGAGCTCTTCCTCTTCCTCGCTCCAGGTGATATGCGCCCATGCATACACGAGTTCGCCCTCATCCGGGTCCTCCGGCACAAGCGGGTAGGTAACGCTTACATCGGTCAGGTCTGCCTCCTCCTGACCCTCTTCGACCATACTGGAGCTGAACTCTCCAGGTACAGGCACCTCTATACCGGCCTGGTGTTCCTGCTCCTCTTCTTCCTCCTCGTACCATTCGGGGTGTCTCAGCCTCCGAAGCTTGTTTACCAGGTTGTGCATCTGGTGCGCCATCTATCTATCCCTCAACAAGAATTTGTTCTTCCTTTTCAATACGTTTACGGTTCCACCATCGACAGAGCCGTCAAAACTGTAGGTCGAATCCAGGTAGTCGTAGCTGGTCCTGTACGTGTTCCCTCCGACGTATATCTTGAGCACACCGTCTTCCCAGGATACCTGGTAGCTCTGGCCTCCCACCCTTTCAGGCAGTTCCACGACTATAGACCCCGTGCTTTCCTGCTCCATGGAGGCAAGCGAGTAGACCGCATCGTTGATCTTCGCCTGAACAGCCTCTACCTGTGCCTCCTCGGCTGTTTCAAGCGCACCCATCCTGAACTGGTTGAACCCTGCTATAACTGCTATAGCGAGTAAAAGTCCGAGGCCGAACGAGAAAACTGTTTCGATCGCAAGGTACTGTCCTTTACGAGAGTTCATCTCAGGTCTACCCTGATAACCGTTCTCTCACGGTTGATGAGTCTACCGGAGGGAAGCCGGATGCCGTTGGATCCCGTGTCACGACGGGTCCCAGCGTTCGTGATCCTGAGAGTGGTTGCCCCTGCCGCGGCAGTCCCTCCCTTGGCCTGCAGGTCTATCTTCTCAAGTTTTTTGCCGGATGCCGTGTTGACGTAAAGGTTCCTGAACTCCACGCGGTAGGTGAGCTTTCCGGCGCTCGTCCCGTGCGGTTTTACCAGGACAACTCCCGGCAGGTCTTCTCCCTTGATACCGTATAGACCGGCGCCGATCGAGATGTTCTGCAGGCTGCTGCCCTTTACCATAGTCCAGGTGTTGGGCGGGTAGGGTGCGTTCGGCACCGAGGAAACCGTGATGTTGATGTAGTCCTGCGCCGGGTTGAGGAACACATACTCTATCCTGGCGTTCTGACTGGAGAAATCAAGTTGCACGCTGGCAGCGGTACCGCTTCCTCCCCTGCTCGTGGACACGACTGTATTATACAGGCCGATAACCTGCTCCTCCACCTGCTGTACGTTGGCCTGGCCCTGCCTCTTGGTAAGTATGGGCGTGCCCCAGACATAGACGCTTGCGATGGCTCCTACAGTTATACCTGTTATCAGTACGGCGGTTACCGCCTGGGTCTGGCCCTTCCAGTCCATATAATCATCAGACTCACGCTGGAATTTAAAGTAACCGGCTGAAGAGGTAAGAAAGAGAAAAAAGATATGTATTTTTAGCAGCTGAAAGCGCCTGCCGTCTGCGTGGTGCAGTGGTACCTGAACTCCTTGTCCGCACCCTTCATCGAAACCACTAGGTACATGTCGATGGGTTTCTGACTTGGCCACTTTAGCCCTGTGCTACAGTCCTGCGAGTTCTTGGGAGGTACCAGTACGGAAGTGCCGGAAGCGAAACAGGTCGATGTACCGCTGGTCTGGAACTGAGTGTTGGCAGCGAATACTGAGGCGCTGACAGGCGAACCTCCTCTGGTCTTGGCGAACCCGAGTTCGAAGTTGGACGTGTTAAGCGTCCTGGAGTTCGGGTTCCTCCAGGTCAGGCGCATGTTGCCCCCTTCGTTGTACACAGACTGGAAGCTCAGCTGCGTGTTGATCGCCTGCTGCTGACTCTGGGCCTGACCACCGAACTGAAGGACTCCCTGGAACTGTGTCCAGACGATTCCTATCATTCCGAGGGTGATCAGGATCAACAGGACGATCGCGATTACAGGTGTGATACCCTTACGTGACTTGAACATCTAGATTTTCACCTTATGCATCGAATGTTTCTAGGCGCTCCTTTAAATAATTTCTACCGGTCTAACAGGCAGTATCGCCCGAAGAATCCTTATCGCAGACTATAGCCGAAACAGTCTTGTACTGGCCCCGTATCTCCACTGTCTTGGACCCTCCCACCGTTGAAGGATAGTTCGTGCCGGTATCCAGAGTTATGGTCTCTCCAGGGTTCACGAGGACATCTGCGCTGGAACCACCAGGTACGCCCCATCCAGAGGCAGGCCGGCTATCGATGTAGAGGTTCCACAGCTTGTCGCCGTTCTCCTTGAACATGAGTGAGACACTTCCCTCGTTCTTTACCACGATGTATATATTGCCGTTGGACTGTGACCTGAATCCCTGTATGATGGTGAGCTCGGATTTCTGCTGTTTCTGCTGTACACCGAGCTGTTCCGCGATACTCTGCCGGATATCTCCTCCGACGTCGCTGATAAAGACTGCGGAAGAAGCCACTGCAGCCATACTTATAGCGATAAGCATTACCGTGGCTACTACAGGAGTTACCCCTTTCCTATTCATCGTTCCCGGAATCGAAGCGCTCCTTCAGTTTTCTTACCCGGTCGGCACCGCTCTCAGAGTTTAGACTCCTGCCGCTGCCCTGTCTTCCCTCGCTCTCCCGGGACTGCCGGGATTGCCGGGACTGCTGAGACTGTCCGGAGACCTGCATCCCACCGGTATCCTGGGACGCGTATGCCTTTCTCAGGCTGTCGTTTATGTTCTGAAGGTGTTCTATAACTTCCTCGTTGGATTCCTGGATGTCGCTCGCGACATCATCCATCCTGTTGCCGATGGCATCCGCGATACGGCCTTCCATGTCTCCCACGACTTCGCCCTCCATGTCGACCTCGGAGGCCTCCGTGAGAAGGTCCATGAAGTCGTTCATGTTGTCCACGACCTCGTCCATCTTGTGGGTGAGGTCTTCAACAGAGTTCTTCAGTTCATGCGTGGACTCGGTCATGTCGTTGACAATCCGCTGGTTCGACTTCATTATCTCCAGCACGTCACGTATTATCTCCTCGTCCGGACCCCCGCTCTGGGCCTGCTGCTCGATGTTATCTATTCTCTTTTCAAGCTTTCTGACCGGTCCCAGAGGCACGACTTCGTAGTCCTCGGATTCGCCGTTCCCGAGTTCGACTTCTTTGTCTGACATAACTAGAACACTCCTTACACCACAGAATTCCCTTCACCAGTATTTATAATGTGGGGAAAGCGCCGGCATCTCAGGCCTATCACCTGCCTGGCCGGGGAAAAACCGCGGACATATAAGAATACGCGCCGATTTGATCTCCCTGGGAAGGGAAAGATTAGAACCGGGCACAGTTGTGAGAGTGTGTTCCGGGGTTGCGGTGGTTTTCCTCGCGGAAAGCCCTCCGGCCTTCCCACTACTTTTTACATTAGAATAGTGTTCGAGAACTTCTGGGAAAAATTATAGAAGAAAAGAGACGGGAAGATGTAGGACGGGCCTACATCATTCCTCCCATGCCACCCATTCCGCCGCCGGGCATGCCTCCGCCGCCAGACGGTGGCTGTTCGCCTCCACCGGATTCATCGGAGTCGAACCCGGACGCGGAGATAACGTCGTCTATCCGCAGGATCATCTCCGCTGATTCCGAGGCGGAGGAAACGGCCTGGGTCTTTATCTGGAGCGGTTCCACAACTCCCTGGTCGAACAGTCTCTCCGACTTTCCGGAGGTGACGTCGATTCCGGACCAGACCTCGCCCTCGTCGTGCTTGTTTCTCAGGTCGACGAGTGTGTCTATCGGGTCGAAGCCGGCGTTCTCGGCCAGCGTCCGGGGGATGACCTCCAGGGATTCGGCGAAGGCGTTGATGGCCAGCTGTTCTCTTCCACCGACAGAGTCGGCGTATGTCCTCAGGCGTTTCGCGAGTTCTACCTCGGTGGCGCCTCCACCGCCGACGACTTTGCCGTTCTTCAGGGCGGATGCGACGCCGCCGATGGCGTCCTCCATCGCTCTCTCGATTTCGTCTACAACATGCTCCGTGCCGCCCCGGATCAGGATGGAGACGGACTTGGCTTCGGGGCAGTCCTGGACAAAGGTCATGGCGTCGCCGCCGATCCTTCTCTGTTCAACGGTTCCGGCGTCTCCCAGGTCTTCCTCCTCGATATCCTCTATCGAGGTGACTATGTTGGCGCCGGTCGCATTCGAGAGTTTCTCGATTTCTCCGGAGGAAACCCTGCGTACGGCGAAGATGCCTTTCTTGGCCATGTAATGCTGGGCGATGTCGTCTATACCTTTCTGGCAGAGCACCACGTCAGCGCCCGCCTCGTCCAGCTGTTCCACCATCTCCTTCAGCTGTCCTTCCTCTTCTTCGACAAAGCTTCTCAGCTGGTCGGGGTCGGAGATGTTGATCTCGGCGTCAGTCTCTGTCTCCTTTACCTCGACCGGGGTGTTCAGTAGTGCGATATTGGCGTCCTCAACCCGGGAAGGCATGCCTTTGTGGGTCTTCTCCTTGTCCAGTATCACGCCCTGGACAAGTTCCGTGTCTTCCACGGTACCTCCCTGTCTTTTCTCGACCTTCACCATGTCACGGTCGATGACCACTTCATCGTTTTCCTCCTCTGCGACCTGTCTGGCGGCGTCAACCGCGATCTCTGCCAGGTAGTCGCGGGCGGTTTCCGCGCTTTTACCAGTCATTGCGGTCATGGCTACCTTTTCGAGCGTGTCATCGTCTTCAAGCCCCACATCTTCGGATATCTCGTGGAGGACTTCCGAACTCTTCTCTCTTGCAAGCCTGTATCCCCGGGTGATAACGGTCGGGTGTATCTCCTGGTCCAGAAGGCCTTCAGCCTGTTTCAGGAGTTCGCCTGCCAGGACTACAGCGGTGGTTGTTCCGTCACCGACCTCTTCCTCCTGTGTCTGCGCTACCTCGACCATCATCTTGGCCGCGGGATGTTCGAGGTCCATTTCCTCGAGGATGGTCACTCCGTCGTTGGTCACGACTATATCGCCGACAGAGTCGACCATCATCTTGTCCATCCCTTTCGGACCGAGAGTGGTCCTCACCGCTTTTGAAACGGTTTTGCAGGCGTTGATATTGTTTTCCTGTGCGTCTTCGCCGGAGGTGCGTTCAGTGTCCTCCGACATCACGAAAATCGGTTGTCCTCCAAATCCTACCATAGTATTTTCACCTAGAATCTGTTTTGATGATGTATGTTAAAATATAAAAACTAACCGATGACAGGCCGGTAACCTCTCCAGTCAGTCAACTCTTTCCTCCAGTTCCTCCTGGAGTATACCCGAAACGGTGTCTCCGTCGGCCTCTATACGAGACATCACGACACCCATAAGCGCGCCCTGGGCGTGCATCCCCTGTTCCTCGACGAGCTCGGATTTCTCGTCAAGCACTTCTCTCACAGCGGCACGTATCTCGTCCTCGGAGGATTTTTCCTCTACAGTACTCTCTATGATCTCCAGGGGTTCTCTTCCTGGCTCTTCGGCCATCGCCGTGAGAACATTATCGATGTCTCCCTTCGCCATCTTTTCGTTCGCGAGGGCGTCGAAGAGCGCTCCAAGGTGGTGTTCTTCCAGGTTCTCTACCGGGACACCCTCGCCTTCCAGCCGGGGATAGGTGTTCACGAATATGTTTGCCGCGAGTTTTGTCTCGACACGGTCCCGGAACTTCTCGAACTCTTCCAGGTGTTCCGACCAGACTATCTGGGACGCCAGTTCCTCGCCTATCTCTTCCGCGAGCTCTTCCTCGCGTTCCTCCAGTGTCTCCGGCAGGTTTTCATCGATCTGGTTTACCCGGTCCTCAGTAACTCTTATCGGCGGTATATCGGTCTCGGGGTACATCCTGGCGCTTCCCGGCAGAGGCCTCGAATAGCTCGTGGTGAAGTTCTGCTCCGCGTTCCTTGTCTCCTCCGGGATCTCGCCGGAGTAAAGCATCTCGGCCCGTTTCCTGACAGCCTCGGCTGCCTCTCCAGCGTTTTCTTCTTCCGCGGCGATGACTGCCACCACGTCTTCTTCTCCCGCGTCGAATTTTTCCCGGAGTCTTTCGAACTCGGACTCGAGCTCGTAGCTCTCCAGGTCTTCGTCCGTGTGCAGTATGCCCTGGACTCCTCTCGACTTTGCGTAGTCGACAAGCTCCTTTGCAACGTAGCGCTCGCCGGAGATCTTCCGTTTCATCTTCCCGCTCATCCGCGGCAGTTTTAACGCGTAGACCTTCCCGTTGTTCTCTATCACGGTCGAGACTATATGGTTGTCCGTGTCCCTGAACAGTTCAGTGACCTCCTCTTTCTCCACCAGGTCGCGGTCCTTTATCCTGTCCAGGAGTTTCTCCGCGAGCCCGCCCTTCAGTTCTTCCCCGAGTTCGACCAGGTTTTTCTGTCTCTCGACCTCCAGCTCGATCAGGCGGTCGATGTTCTTCACGTCCTGGAATCCCTTGATCTCCACCCTGGCGCCGTCTTCGATGGATACGTTGACGTCCTGTCTTATGGTGCCGATCCCTCTTCTAGCCTTACGGGTGGAACGCATCAGCATCCCGAGCTTCATCGCGACCTCCCGGGCGTGCTCCGGGTTCTCTATGGAGGCATCGGTCCCCACCTCGATTAACGGGACTCCCAGACGGTTCAGGTCGTAGACCGCCTTTTCCTCGTCCCTGGTATGTATCCCTGCGGATTCCTCCTCGAGTTCGATGTCCTCGATCTTTACAGTTCCTGTCTCTGTCTCTATCTCCCCGTCAAGGCCCACCATCGCGGTGCGCTGGAAACCGGAGGTGTTGGAACCATCGACCACCATCTTCCGCATCACCTGTATCTCTTCTGGGACCTCTGCGTCCACCATCCTGGCAAACGTCAGCGCCGTGTTCAAAGCCTCGGAGTCCATCTCGTGGGGAGGCTCCTCGTCCAGCTCCACCAGGCAGTTGTTCCGGGAGTAGTATTTGTAGACGAACCTCTTCGATTTCCGGGCCTCGTACTCCGCCGCGACATCTTTTTCCCCTGTCTCACCGGCGACAGCTCTCAGGTATCTCTCGACCTCTGCGTCCGGGTTCTCGTCTTCCAGGTCGACAGGGCACTCGCAGAAGAGCTTTGTCTCGGTGTCAAGCTGCTGGTGTATCTCGATGCCACACCTGAAACCCAGTTCTTCATAGTCTTTATCGCTCATAACCGTCCCCCTCCTTCCAGTACCTCGTTGATCTCCATATCATCGTTCTGCAGCACCTCTACCGCCTCCTTTACCGCCCGGACGTATTCGGGCCGGGCCTCGAACTCTATCACGTTTTCCTTCCGGTTATACGGGGATCCATCCAGTTCGTACTGTTCCAGCACCTGTTCCGCGGTCTCGAGCACTTCATCCGCCACTCTCCGGCTCGAGAACTCGAAATACGGTTTTCTGGCAAGCCCTGCCTCTATCTGGAACCCGTACTCACTTGCGGACAATATCCTTCACCTCTTCCTCCAGCTCGTTAGTTGAACCTGAATCGTTTTCTATCATGTGGTCGCTGAGCGCAAGCAGGTCTCCGACTCCCTGTTTCAGCTCCCGTAAATCGCGGTCCCGGAGCCCTGTCTCGCGGTCCTCCTCACGCTGGCGCTCCTGTTTCCTTCTCTTTCTCGTCTCCCGCGAGGCCCAGACCCCTATTATCTCGATGTCTTTTTCGAGTTCGCGTTCAAACAGTTCTTTCTCGTGACGGCTCCTCATACCGGTTATCACCACCCTGTCCTTTTCGTCCACAACTTCCCGGAGATAGGGGGTCGAGAGCCGGGCTATGGCGTCCATACCGTGTTCATCCCGGAGCGAGGACACGAAATCGCCCGCAGAGTCAAGCCCCCGTTTATCCATCTCGATGCGCACCACGTCGCCCATGTCAAGCATCGTGAAACCCTCTTCCTTCATAACCTCTGCCACGGTGGTCTTCCCCGCGAGAGGCATACCTGTGACGCCGTATATCTCCATCCTACCTGCCGTCCTGTATCTCGTCTCTTATCACCGATTTTGCCACCCTGTACTCCGTGAAGTCCCGGATCTCGACCGGTCCGAAGGTCTGTTTTATGAACCGGGACGGGTTATCCAGTTCTTCCCCGTTCTCGTATGATACCACCATGGCGAACTCCTTCAGTATGTCGTCGATGCGTTCAACGTTCCCGTCCTCCAGGAACTGCTTGGCCTTCCGGTCGAACTCGTCCATCTCCGTCACTTTCTATCACTCGTCTGGGTTGCTTCCTTCTCAATCACTTCAGATCCTCTATCCATGGTACATCGACCTCGACTCCAACTCGCCGGCGACATCTTCCAGTAACAGTTTTTCGGCCTCCTCCCGGTCTTCTGCGTTGCCGAGCGCCCACATCAGTTTGACGTAGGCAAGCTCCGGGTGCATGTCTTCCGCGCCGATTACACCGGCCTGCTGTATCTTCAGTCCCGCGTCGTAGACGTTCATGTCCACCCTACCGAACAGGGTCTGGGAGGCCATAACCACCAGCGTGTCTTCGGCCAGCGTTTCCAGTTTCTCAAGTATCTGTTCGTGGTGTTCGGTCTCGTCGTCGAACGCGTTCACCGGCATGTGTCCCAGCCCGGTTCCCTCGATGACGACGCCGTTGTAATCCTGTTCGATAAGGAACTCGAGTTCTTCCGGCTCCATCCCTGGCCGGACCTTCAGGTATCCGACGTTCTCGTCGAGCTCCATCGCGGTCCGGTACTCTTCGCCAGTGTTCTCGAAACCTGTCTCTACTTCACCGGTCTCGTAGTTTACCCTGCCCAGAGGAGAAGTGTTCACGGCCTGGAAGGCGTCTCTCCTCGAGGTGTGCATCTTTCTTACCTTGTGCGCCGGCAGTATGGAACATTCAGTATCGTTCGAGGAGGCGTGCATGCATACGCCGAAACCCTGGAAGTCTGTCTCAGTAAGGAACCGGGCGGCGGAGTACATGTTCATCGCCGCGTCGCTGCTCGGTCTATCAGAGGACCGCTGCGCCCCTACAAGCAAGACACCGGTGTCGATGCCCTGGAGCATGAAGCTGAGCGCGGCCCCGGTGTAGGCCATCGTGTCCGTGCCGTGGCCCACGATTATCCCGTCGTAACCGTCCTTTTCCTCATCTATCTTTTCCGCTATCTTCAGCCAGTGTCCGGGCTCCATGTCCTCGGAGAGCATCTGGGCAACGACCTCGGAGTGCAGGTTGACCTCGTCCGCCAGCTCCGGGTACATCTCCAGCAGGTCCTCCGGGTCGAACGCTGGTTTGACGCCTCCCTCCTCGTATGATACGCGTGAGGCGATGGTCCCGCCCGTGTGCAGTACAAGTATATCTGGTAGTTCTTCGCTGCGAGTTATCTCCGGCTTCTCCCTGTCCTCTGTATCGATGGACTCCACGAGTTCAGGGTCGTCTGCCTCGACACCTATGTTGTAGCCGGAGTCCAGCTTCACCACGAGTACTTCAGGGTCGCCGCTCTCGGGCTTCGGCATCAGCCTTCCCTCTCTCCCGCCGGCCTTCACACGGTCACCTATCTCTATACCCTCTTCCTCAAGTTTCTCTCGTATCTCGGAGGAGTACATGTAAACGAGTGAAGTTCGAAAACTTAAGAATCTAGGCATGATGCCGCCGCGGAGATAAAACACGGACCTCCCTTTATAAGATTCACGTCCCGATTGTTCTATATTAATAGCTTGAACCAAATTTCTAGGTGAATTTTTCAGATGAAAGTTTACACATTAGGAGGATACGAAGAAGTAGGTAAAAACATGACCGCCGTGGAAACCGGCGGAGAAGTTGTGATATTCGACATGGGGTATGACATGGAGAGTGTCATCTCCGCGGAAGGCCAGGTGGACGAGATGACCACCAACCAGAGCCTTGACGCCGGAGCCGTCCCCACCGATGAGCAGCTTCTGGAGAAAAATGTTGTAGGGATCGTTATCGGACACGGCCACCTTGACCACGTCGGAGCGATCCCCAAACTTGCGGGCGCATACGACTGCCCTATCTACGCTTCGCCATACACCAAGAAGATCGTCGATCGCATGATCGAGGACGATCGCAAAAACATAAACAACGAGGTAAAAGAGGTCCCGATAGGCGAGGAAGTGGACATAACAGGCGATCTGAGTCTTGAGTTCGCCGACGTGAACCACTCGATTCCTGACGCGACACTGTCGCTTCTCGACACTCCAGAGGGATACGTGGTCTACGGCAACGACATGAAGATAGACCAGTCCCCCGTCCTCGGAGAGACTACAGATGTCGACCGCCTGAAGGAAGTCGGGGAGGAAGGCGTGAAAGCCATGATCCCCGGAACCACGAGAGTGGACCAGGACGGACGCGCCCGTTCCGAGCAATCGGTGAAGGTCGAACTCGACGACGTGCTGAACTCCTGCTACCAGGCCGGAGGCGCGGTCGTTGTCTCGACTTTCTCATCCCAGATCGGGAGACTGAACTCCATAATCGAGGCGAACGACGACCGGAGAAAGATAGCGTTCGTCGGCCGCTCGCTGAAGGAGTACGTCGAGTCCGCCGAGGAACTTGACCTTATCGACACCTCCCAGATAGAGGTGGTTTCCTACTTCGACGAGGTCGAAGAACTGATGGAAAAGGTCGAGAACAACAGGGAGGGCTGGCTTATCGTCGCCACGGGCAACCAGGGCGAACCTGGAGCCCAGCTGAGCAAGATGGCGACCGGCCAGTACCCGTTCCACTTCGAGGAGGGCGACCATGTCATCTTCTCCTCCCGGGTCATCCCTTCCCCTGTGAACGAGGCCAACCGTTACAAACTGGAGAAACGGCTGAAGGAACGCGGAGTCCGTCTCTACAAGGGCATCCACACCACGGGACACGCCCTGAAGGAGGACCACCGCGACTTCATCCAGTACCTCGACCCGGAGAACATCGTCCCCTCGCACGGAACCATCCAGAAACTCGGTTCCTACGTGGACCTCGCCCGGGAAGAAGGCTACTCCCTTGAAGAAGACGTTTTCATCGGGGAGAACGGCCGTATCATCGACCTGGACTGACAGGTCCTCTTCCCCCCCTATTCTTTTTCTCTTTTCCATCCAGAGAACACAGTTTTAACTTTTTGACCACAACACAGGAAAGTGGAAGAAGAACTCCTCCCCTCGGTGCATACAGGGTCCAGGCTGGACCAGGAAGAACTTCTCGAGACAGGTCGGAGAGCACGTCTCGCCGCGGCGAACTTCCTCGAGGAGGTGGAAGACTACCGGTTCCTCTTCAGGGAATGGAGAAGGGAGCGAGACGGGAAAATAAGACGGGAAGCTCTCAACAAGGCATATAACGAGCTTCCAGAAGCGCTCTCCGAGCTTAACCCTCTGCTGGAGGAAGGCAGGCAACTACAGAAGGAACTCCGGAAAGAAGGTATAAATGGCGACCCAGGCCTGTTCAACGACTACAGCGGGGAACCGGTAGCCTTCAGAAGCGACGAGATACTGGTCGGCGACGAGATACGTCAGGAATACCGGCGCATGATGGCCGATACGGAGGAGCTGTACCGGGAAGCCCTTAACGAGCTCCACAACGTGGACTCGGAGTTCTACGATGAACTCGGAGAGACCCACTCCGGGGCCACTGTCATGGAATACCTGCCCCTCGAGTACGAGCCCAGGAGCTCATTCAGGTAGCTCCACTCTCACACCTCTCACTATCGAATGGTTCTCGGCGAAACCCTGCCTGACCTCCACAACGTAGCGCGCAGGCTCCTCACTTCTGTACCGTTTTAACTCTTCCTCTGTGGCGTTGGGCTGCGGATCCGCGTGTTCAACGTTTATCACCCTCTTTCCAGCGGAGATGAATATCATGTCTAAAGGAACATAGGTGTTCTTCATCCAGAACGTCAGCCGCTGTTCTTCAGAAAACACGAACAGCATCCCGCCCTCGAGCTCCGTCCGGTTCATCAAACCGACTCGGCGTTCCCGGGGAGTGTCGGCGATCTCCACTTCCAGGGTGGCGAGCGTGGTGTTGCTGGCGTAGAACGTTACAGTGGCGGTGTCCCCGTGTCCGGGCGTCAGTACGTACAGGAGTCCGGAGAACAGTATAACCAGTGTTGCAAGCAGGAGCAGTGATCCACGGTCGAGGCTACGCATGGCATCCTTTTGTACTGGAGCAACAAAAAACCAGCCGGTTAAATAAAATAGGTTTTCCCACCAGTAACCGTTATGGAGCTGGAAGAACTCGCCAGGAAGTACGCGCTGAAGAACGCCGTCGAGCACGGCGGAGAATGCAACCCGGGAGCGGTGATAGGAAAGATATTCGCAGAGGAAGAGTTCGACGACAAGGGTAAAGTAACGTCCGTTGCTCAAGAAGTCGCGGAAGAAGTTAACTCGCTCTCGGTGGAAGAACAGGAAGAAGAACTGGAGAACTACGAGTTCGATGAACAGGAGCAGGAACACGACCCGATACCCGATTTGCCGGGGGCGGAGGAAGGAGAAGTCGTTGTCCGGTTCGCCCCGAACCCGAACGGTCCGCCACACATAGGACACGCCCGGGGAATGGTGATAAACGGGGAGCTGCGGGACAAGTACTCTGGCAAACTGATACTGAGGTACGACGACACCGACCCGGTGAAGAAACGGCCCATGAAGGAAGCGTACGAGATGTACGAAGAGGACTACACCTGGCTTGGTTACACGCCCGACGAGGTAAGATACAGTTCGAAGAACTTCGACACATACATCGAGTACGCCGAAAAACTTATCGAGGACGGGCACGCCTACGTATGCTTCTGCTCCCAGGAGGAGGGAAGCAAACATAGAGCGGAGGGAACCGCGTGCCCGCACCGCGACAAGAGCCCGGAGGAAAACATGGCGGACTGGGAGAAGATGCGGAACGGCGAGATCTCCGAGGGAGACGCAACGTTAAAGATAAAGACGGATCTGGACCACAAGAACCCGGCGGTCCGCGATTTCGTCGCTTTCCGGATAATAGATGAACCGGATCACCCGGTAACGGGAGACGAGTACCGGGTCTGGCCGCTGCTGGACTTCCAGGGCGCGATAGAGGACCACGTGATGGGGACCACACACATAGTCCGCGGAAAGGATCTCCGGGCGTCGACGAAAAGACAGAAATACATCTACGACTACCTCGACTGGGAGTATCCCGAGGTGCGTTACTGGGGAAACGTCCGGATATCCGGTTTTGAAGCACCTGTATCCGGCTCCACGCTCGGCAAGATGATAGAGGAAGGCGAACTCAACGGCTGGGACGACCCCCGTGCTCCAACTTTGAGAGCGTTAAAGAAGCGCGGTTTTCGTCCTGAAGCGATCCAGGAGTTCTTCATCGAGATGGGTGTATCCGAGAACGACATAGAGGCATCCGCAGAGACCCTGGAGTCGGCGAACCGCGACCTGGTCGAAGAATCCGACAGGTACTTCTTTGTACGCGACCCTGTAGAACTCGAGGTCGAGGACGTTCCCGAAAACGTCGAACCTGAGCTGCCGCTCCACCCCGACCACCCTGAAAGAGGTTACCGGAGACCGGGACTTGTCCGGGACGGCGACACGGTGAAGGTATACATAGAAAGGGAAGACCTGGAGGACGGCTTTTTACGCCTCAAAGGGCTGTGCAACATCGAGCTTTCCGGGAAAACAGCGGAGTACGTCGAGGGCGACCATACCGTCGCGGTAGAAAAGGACGCACCCATCATCCACTGGGTTTCTGAAGCGGAAGACGCAGAGGTACACATGCCGGACGGTCGAACGTTCCAGGGCCTGGTCGAGCCGAACTCCATAGAGAAAGATGAGGTGGTCCAGTTCGAGAGGTTCGGGTTCTCCAGGAAGGAAAGCGATGGCGAGTACTACTACGCCCACGGATGAAAACGGTCTGAAGATAAAAGGAAAAAAAAGGGAAAAACGGGTTTAAAGCGCGGAGGCGAACTCCTCTGCCTTCATCTTCTTGGGAGTGATCTCGTCGGGCAGGTCGATATCGGTGTCATCATCGACTATCTCATCCACGGCTCTCCGGGCGATACCTATGGCGCTCTTGCCCTGGGTCTCCCTGTAATTTTCCAGGAGCTCTTCCACGTCCTCTCTGGACGGTTCTCCCGTGAACTTGAGCTGGTCGTCCTGGAACTCCAGGACATCTAGCTCCTCTGCAGGGCCCCTGGCAAGCGGTCCGATGGTATCGAGCTGCTTGTTCACTATCGTCTCTATCACTCTTCTGTAGTTCATACTGTCACCTCATGAAGCGGAATCTCTCCGCGAGGTTACTCCAGTAAGCAACGGACAGGAAGAGCCCGATCCATACCAGGTTTGTCAGCTCTCCCAGGACCGTATACCCGAAGTTGTGGAGCATCGAGGCGACGACCAGTGAAAGCACCGTCCCAACGCCTATAACCGCCAGCTTCTTCCTTGTGGCTCCTGAGGTCAGGTAGGCAGAGTAGAAACTGCTGCCAGCTATCAGGACCGCGCCGGCGGTCATGCCGAGAGGTATCAACATGTTGAACATCGACTTCCCGTACGTGAGACCGTTCTCGACCACGGCCACGTCAGGCGTGTTCATAACGCCGTAGAAACCCAGAGCGACTCCGTAGGCCACGAAAACCCAGAAGAGGTTCTCGTATTCCGGAAAGTTGATGCTGCTCTGGACCTTCCAGAGATACCCTACCGAGACAAACGCGAATACATGGGGTATCACGTAGCCGAGGTCCAGTACCGCAGGCATCTCGAAGTATATACCTGCGGCGAACATCGTCGCCATAAGCCCGAAGAACGGCACTGACCACACCAGGAAGAACCTGTAAAAGTTCTCCAGCATCTCGTTGCCGCTTTGCTGGTGTTTCCTGTAGACCGCGTAAAACGCGAGGAACATCAGTGCCGCCCATATCCAGTGACTGTATACGACTGTAGGAATCATACGTGTTAAACTTATACAACCCGGTTAAAAACTGGTCTGGTTACCTCCAGGTAGCCCGGAAATGGAATTCTCTACTACACGCACTCCTAGAGGCCGGAAAAACCGGTTTTTTAGACCCTATTCTCTGTTCGGTAATAATGATATTACCTACAACTTTCTTTATATGGGCTGGAAAACAAATTATTGCTTCCGGGGGAGGGTATGTATGTCGCAACTATCTGAAAAGCTCGGTATCTGCGTTCTGTGTGGAGACAGAGTGTTCTCCGACGAACAGTTCCTGAAGTCGCAGGAAGGCTACATCCACTACGACTGCATAACGCAGACCGAGATCATGAAGGCCTGAGAAATCAGGCCTTTTCCACTGTTCATCCTGTCCAGAACCCTCTATATCAGTCAGAGGCATAGACCTGTTCCGGACCGTAGTCGGGGGTTTCCTGGAGGTACTCATCCTCAAGCAGCTCTTCCATCGTGGATTCGCCGTCGCCCTCCAGCACCCCGGGTCCGAAGACGTACACATTTCTCCCGTCCTCCAGGACCTCGTCGAGGTCCGGGGAAAACTCAAACGACATAATCGTAATACGATGTAATATAGCTTAAAGGTTTTTCGGTCGATCCTGCTCGAGCAGAATAAAAGTCTGGACACGAAACAGTCATACATGACCGACACACCGTTCATGGGCGATGACTACGGCCGGAAGGGCAGAGCCCCGAACCCCGCCGAACACGAGTTCGGGGAGACCTACTCCCTGGAAGAGGTACATGACGACAGGAACAGCCTGGAGAAGGGGCTGGAAGCCGCGCACGAATTCCTGACGGACGATATCGTGGCCGGCGGCTCCATAGCAGGAACAGGCTACGCCCTGCTCGACCTGATGTACAACCCCGCCACGTTCGAGATCACCGCATCCAACCCGGAGGCGCTCCAGGCAGCCACCACCGCAGTCACCGCGGTCACGCTATACAACGCAGCCGACTGGCTCGGGGTGCAGAGCTCGGTCCGGGAAGCCTTCGAGTACGTAGAGGAACAGTTCCAGGAAGAGGGATACGTCGAAGCCGGGGACTTCGCCCAGCTGGACGAAGAGGAGGCAGAAGTTTCCGTACCTGAGATGGCAGAGGAGCTGGCCCCTGAGGAGGTCTCCGGGGAAGAGAACGAGGTACAGTTCTACGACTTTCTTGACGACATCGATGGCCTTGAAGAGGTCTGATACCCCCCCACCCTTTATAAATAAAACCGAAGGGTTTAAGCCCTTAAGGAGTCTATACTAATGCGGGGATTACATATGACCTTCCTAGGACTCGAACTCAACGCGGGTCTGACCGCGGCAATGGCTCTATCCATCGTTGCCGTCTTCTGGAACTACAGCTCTCTGCCAGAGATCAACTGGAGCACAATCGCTGCAGGAGTTATGTCGATGCTGGCAGGAGCAGGCGTAAACGTGCTGAACGGCAGCACCGCACTGGGAGCCTTCGCGGCAGTCCCTTCGATCGCATATATAGCCGCCCTGCTCTACATCGCAGGAGGCCTACTCGTACTCATCGGAGCAGTTGTCCAGGGACTCCAGCTACTGAACGACAGATGGGCGTAACTGTCTCCACCTTTTTTCTTTCTTCTTCAGGGACTGAAGAGTTAAAGATTGTTGAAACAAATTACGAGTACGATGAGCCTCAGTTTCGAGTTCGTCCTCGCGCTGTCCATAGTCTACGGCACCAGCTACCTGCTGAAGTTCCTTGAGAGGTACGAGATACCTGTCCTCGCGGTGGAGATACTTGCCGGCATAATATTCGGGTCGGTGCTGGGCCTTGTGACGCCGTCAACTCCCGGTTTCAACGTGATAGCCAGCATGGCTGCCTTTGGCCTCCTCCTCATAATGTTCGACGCAGGGCTTGAACTGGACCCCGGGCTGATAGGCGACAACCCGGTCCGGGTCGCAAAGCTCGGCGCCCTTACCTTTCTTCTCCCGTTCCTGTCAGGCGTGGGCCTCGGCATCTTCCTCGGGCTCGACACGTTCGCCTCGTTCCTGGTAGGAGTAACCGCCTCCACCACCTCTCTCGGGCTTGTGCATCCGCTCCTGGAGGATTTCGAGCTGCTGGCAGGAGAGGAGGGACAGCTGATACTCTCCGTAACCGTACTCAACGACATACTGTCCGTGGTGGTGCTTGCCTACGGACTGGCGCTGACCTACGGTGGCGGAATACTGCCGATAGTGGTGGTGACCGCCGCCCTGCTGTTCTTCCTGTACGTGGCACCCGTCCACCTGTCCAGCTACCTCTCCACCCTTCTGGAGGACAGGATATTCGACAACACCGTGAAGTTCAGCATATTTTTCGCGGTGGCTTTCGCCTGGATAATGGACTACCTTGGCGTGCACGCCATCCTGGGCAGTTTCTTCGCAGGACTTCTGATAGCGGAGATAACCCATGAAGGCCACCGGATAGAACAGTCCGTGAAACCTGTGATAAACCTCGTGGCACCGGTGTTTTTCTTCTTCGTCGGCATGCAGTTCACCTACACAGGTTTCTCGCCGGGAGACCTCTGGCTGCTCGGGGCCGTCACCGCGATAGGGCTGGGATCGAAGATGCTGGGAGCCTACCTGGGAAGCCTCTGGACCCGGACTCCCGGACAGACCATGAAACTGCTGGTGGCCTCGATGCCGGGCAGACTGAGTATATCCGTCGCCGCGGCAGAGATCGGGCTGAAAAGAGGTCTGATAGGCCAGACCCTCTACGACTCCTTCATCCTGCTCTCCATAATCTCCGTTTTCCTGGCCAGCCTGATGTTCCGCCACTTCGCCCCGGAAAATTAATTGTTATCGATAAGTAACAAAAAATATTAAAGCGTTGTAGAGGACTCTTTCACATGCGCCAGGTCAAGTCGGACAGATACGTCGACCAGCAGGTACTGGACCGTTTGAACAGTGTCTCTGCACACCAGGTCGACCCCGGTTTCAAGAAAGGCGGACTGGACCCCGCCGAGATAGAGCCCTCCTACGATGTGAGGATAGACGGAGATCTCTCCGACTACGAACCACGGGAAGGCGCAGACCCCTACCCAGCGGTCGACGTCCTCGCAGAGTCATACCTGGACGAGGTGAACCTCGACACCGACAGAGGATACTTCCAGTTCGTCATGGAGTCCGGCGACACCTCCGAGGGATGGATGCCGTACCTGGACGAGGGTAAGGCAGAGGCGATATTTGCCATAGAACACCCCTGGACGGGCGAAGTGGAACTGGAGGCCTACGACGGGATGGAGAACCCGGGTTCATCGATAGAGCCGCTGCTGGAGGCTGCCTACAGGACAGGTCGCGAACACATACCCGGAAAAGGCCAGAGAAACATGGACAATCCGATGACAGACCTCAAAAGCCAGCTCAAAGGCTTCTACGACACCATCGCGGAGCTGGAAGCCGAGAACGAGGTGGAGGTCGACGGGAAGCAGCACGCCGGACAGCTCCGGGGCAGGGACATAGTAAGCGCCTTCTCCGGGGCGATGAAACGCGCGCGACAGGCCAACCTCATCGACTACACCGTATCCAACGAGTTCGGCAACCACAGCTTCTCCCGGACAGGAGGAGGCTACAAAAACCTTACAGACCTCCCGGAGTCAGCCCCGTACGACACGGTAGACGAGGCGATAGCGTTCAGATACCCTGACAGCTGGCTCCAGGAAGAACAGGGTTAAAAATTTTCACTGACAGGTGTTAACAGAGATGAAGCTTTCGGTGCTGAACCAGGCCGAAGCCGAGGATTACGCGGCGGAAACACTGGGCGGAGACACTGAAAACTACGGTTTCAGGGCGATCGTGTCCGCGGAGGCAGAAGACCCGGAAACCACCTACGAGGCCGTGAACCGCTCCACTTTCCTGAAGATAGATGGCATGGGCGAGATAGCCCGCGACTTCGGGGAGGACACCTACCCCCTGGACGTTACGAAGACCGACTACGCCCAGGAACTGGAAGAGCTCGTGGACGCACAGGAGATCCTGGATGACAGCGGCCTGGACTACAACACCCGGATAAACGCGGAAAAAGAGGGCGACAGCCCGGCAGAAGCCATTTACTCCCTTGAATCATCCGAGATAAGCCCTCTGCTCGTGGGACAGGACAGCCGGTTCAACGCCGTGATACTCTACTCCGGCGGGTTCCAGCCCAGGGTACAGCCAACCTCCGCCACATCCCCCGAGGAGGCCATGGACCACCAGGAGTTCCTGGAGGACATCCTCCACGACCTGCAGTAACCACGTTTTTAAGCTCTGCGACGGCATCCCTGACCATGACAGTACCCATCCAGGAGGCAGAAGACGTTCTCGAAGAAGGCCAAAAACTTCTCTCCGATACAGGAGACGAGAAACTCGGCGAAAGACTCCGCGAACTCGAGACCGTCTTACAGGAGGAGGCCGACCTGGAGGAAGCAGTGAAGAAGGTCCGGGACGCCATGGAGCGGGTACGCGAATCCGAGCTACACGATGAGCCAGAGATGACACCGGAAGAGGAAAGAGAGGCCCGCGAAACAGGACCCAGGGACGAACACTACCGCGAACAGCAGTGATCCCCGGGTAACGAAATTATAAGACTTCTCGAGTAATTTTACCGGTGTGGCGGTCATAGGCATCTCGGAGTACGAGGGCAGAAGGCCCGAAACAGTGGCGATACTCGAGGAAGAGGCAGACGTAACGCTGCTCCACCCGGAGGAAACGCATCCAGAACAGGTCCCGGG
>JBDGSE010000032.1:0-5629 GCA_042217695.1 Candidatus Nanohaloarchaea archaeon
CAGCCAATAGATTGATTGCAATGGATTTCTCGTTACAGCGGATAGGCGACAGCTCACTCCACTATTTTGAATCCGGTTCCGATTCCCGGGTACAGCTGCT
The DNA here is from genome assembly GCA_042217695.1 of Candidatus Nanohaloarchaea archaeon. GTDB lineage: Archaea > Nanohalarchaeota > Nanosalinia > Nanosalinales > Nanosalinaceae > JBDGSE01. Next base: position 101 of record JBDGSE010000032.1, read on the forward strand.
GTTCCTTCCGGGAGGGATGAACCCCGAGCTCTGGAAGCACCAGCTGAAGTATTTCTCCCGGGTTTTCCGCGTCGCCAGTTTCCAGCCCACTGTAAGTTACCGTGACTACGACTCAGAGGTCGAGGCCGCGAAAAACATTCTAGACCAGGAATCGATGAGAAACGTCGTGCTTGTGTCCCATACCGCTGGCAACGCCCTTCTAAAGGAGCTGGAATCGGAGGAAGAGGTGGTGGCTACCGTCAGGACCGGGATGACCGGGGATATCCCTGTGCCGCCACGGACCATATACCATGCCCTCTGGGAGTTCGGGTGCAGGAAACCGAAGATAGTGAAGAAACTCTTCTTCTCCAGCAGAACGGATTACCAGGTCATAAGGAACTTCAGCTCGGACCTGGAGAAACCTGGTTACGCCGACTTCAAAACGTTCCTGGAGGAGCTTGACGGCTCAAAACCGGTGAAGAAGGCGATGGTGATACACGCGGACGACGACAGGTTTTCCTCCAGGGAGAGGGCGCGTTCACTGGGACAGAACGCATCGGTGAGCGTTCTGCAGGACGCGGGCACTTTCAGCTTCTACGAGAAACCTCAGGACTACAACAAGGCGTTGCACGACTTCCTGACAAAACTGGAGGGCTTCGTGGAGAAACGTGAGACCTACAGGGCCCGGGAGAAGAACCGTTCGTTAAAGGAGTTTTCAGAGGAAAGGCTAGAGGTGAAAAGATGAACGCAGGTATTATACTTTCGGACGACACGGAAAAAGACTGCCAGATCGCATTCCTGGGAGACAAACTCGAGACCTTCTCGGTGAGGACCAACGATGAGATCGTTGAACTGGTGATGGAGCGAGAACCGGAGGTGGTCGCGGTTGACGCCGGCGGAGAGGAGGCCCGGGAAGAGCTGACAGATAACGAGGAAGAGCTCAAGGAGGAGGGCTACATCTTCACGCCACACAGTCACCAGGACGAGAAACGTAAACGGCTGGATGCGCTGAAAAACCAGCTTTTCAAGGAGATGGGTGCAGAACAGCCAGAGTTCATCCGGTTCGATCCGCAGATATCTGCCGAGGAACTCGCCATCCAGGGCGATTCCGGCCTTGAGTCCCTGGGGGTCGACACCGCGGATATCGGTTCCGCGGGAGAGTTCGACGCCGTTCTGGGGGCGGTGACCGCAAGGTTCTACACGCAGAACAACGTCAGGGACATGGGCATAATCATACCCGAGGGCTTCACGGAGTAGTGTCCTGGGTGTATTCCCGGGAGGGTTCCAGCACCTCGATCTCCGAATCGATATCGTCTATACCGAACAGTTCCTCCAGCCAGACCCATTCCGGGGCGAGTTCTTCCCTGGCGCTGTAGATGGAGCCGTAGACCTCCAGGACTTCTTCGCGGGCGTAACTCATGCCCAGGTTTTTGTCGTGGAGCGAGAAAAAGCTGTCGGCCCCGGTAAGCTTAAAAGAGTTTTACGAGTAAAAGGTAGATACAGGTAATGTTTTATGGGGATGGAAAAGTTCTACCGCACGGTCCGAAGGCAGTTCGGGATCGACAAGGAACAGATGAAGGACGAACTCAAAGAGGAAGTAACTGAAGAGCTCCGGGACGAACTCGGTGAGGAGATATCCTACATCGAGGCGCAGATGAAGGAATACGAGCAACTGGTCGCGGAGGTAAACCACCTTCTCTCCGTGATGAGAAAGGAACGCATCCAGAAACGGAGCGAGGGCAAGCAGATCAGGATGGATGACTTCGACGACGACATGCAGCCCCTGAAATCCAAGCTGAAGGAGCTGGAGAAGTCGATGAAGGACCGCATGGATCGTCACGCGATGGGCTAGTTGCCATGTCAGCTCCAGAACCCCTGAGATATCTCGGTTCAGGTGTTGCAGCAGGTTTCCTCGGTCTGTACGCCTGGGACAGCTACCAGCGTTTTACCGGAGCATACCAGGCCGCGGCCGAGGGGGAGATACACCGGGAAGGTAAGCCCACTTCCTGGGAATATGTCGGCGCGATGCTGGGCGAGAAGAGAAAGGACTAGTCGAGTATCTGCTCCACGAAATCTTCGCTATCGAACCTTTCGATATCGTCGTATCCCTGACCCGTGCCTATAAACGCGACCGGTTTACCGCTTCTCTGGGAGATAGATATTATGGCACCACCGTTCTCGTCGACATCCATCTTTGTCACGATGACTGCGTCGAACATGCCCTCGTAGGCCTCGGCCTGTTCAAGCACGTCGTTGCCGGCCAGCGCGTCCACCACCAGGAAAGTTATATCGGGGTCGTTCACCCGTATCATCTTGTCGAGTTCGTCCATCAGGTTCTGGTCGGCGTGTGAACGCCCGGCGGTGTCAAGCAACGCGATCCTGTCCTCTTTCTCCGCGTGTTCAACAGTGTCGTAGCCCACCGCGGCGGGATCGCTTTCGTATTCGTGGGAGATGACCTCTATCCCGAGGTTGTCGCCGTGTTCCTCGAGCTGTTCGATGGAAGCCGCTCTGAACGTGTCTCCCGCACCTATAACAACTTCCTCGCCCTCTTCCTGTAGCAGGTGGGCGATTTTTGCCAGCGAGGTGGTCTTACCGGATCCGTTGAAACCTATGAAGAATACCACGGGCGGTTCATCCGCCTCGTCAAGCCTCGCGGAAAAGTCGAAGGAGTCGTCCAGCAGTTCCTGCAGGACGTCCCTGACCGCGTCCTCCACTTCTTCCTCGACGGAGGTGCGGGGAACATTTTTTCCTGCAAGTCTCTCCTCAAGCTCGCTCTCGATAGCCTCTGCAGCCTCCAGCGAGACATTGCTCTGCAGAAGTTTCAGCCTGAGGTCCTCGAGTAATGGTTCAAGGGTCTCCTCGTCCAGCTCCTTCTCTGCCACCGTCGACTTTACACTCGAAGAGAATTCCTTTACCGAGTCCTTGAACTTCTCCAGCATCGTCCCGTTATTCTTCTGATTCGCGGCCCTGCTGCTGTTGCTGCTGTTGTTGCTGCAGCTGCATCTGGACCTGCTGCATCTGCTGCTGGAGTTCACTGAGCTTGTTCTCCAGCTCGTTCTGGGTCTCCTCCAGGTTGTCTTTCTGGTCCTCCAGGGCGTCCGCGGCTGCGTCCCGGCTTCTCTTCTGGAACGTGTCGCCGCCGATGTTGGTGACCACCTTTTCCGTGTCCTTGAGTTCTGCTACCGCGTAAGCACCGAAACCTATCGGTGCCAGGACCTCTTTTCCTTCCTCCATGTCTCCGAGGTCGCCGACTGCGTCTATCGTGTCCACCACTTCTTCAGAGGTCTCCTCGACCTGTTCAAGGTAGTCCTCTATCTGTTCGATTTGCTGCTGTAGTTGCTGGTACTGCTGCATGAGTTCTTGTGATTGCATGGTATCTAGGCCTCTAATTTCCCGGACTCATCTATCTCTATCTTGCTCCGGGGAACTGAGTGTTCGCTTCCGAGTTCTGAGAAGAGTTTTTCCTCTGCGTGGCTCAGGGATTCTGCCTCGAGCTGTCTTTCAAAACCGTGCACGCCTCTTCCAAGCGAGATTTTTCCTGAGAATCGGTATGTGGGCATATCACAATCGGAGAAAACGAACTTTTTAAACCCTCCCCTGCTAGCGGGTGTCCTCGTACTTCTCCAGTATCTCCTGCGGGTCCTCCCTGTTCTGCGCCTTCTCCACGACTTCCTCCGGTTCCTGGTAGTACTCCGCGATCACCTTTCCGACCTCGTCCACGTCGTTCACCTGTTTGTCCACGAGCCATGCCAGGATCTCCTGTTTCTCCTCAAGGTTCTCATCTATCTCTTTCCGGTCCATACCGGTGTGAAGCTTCAGCTTCTCGACGATCTGGTTGGAGTCTCTCTCCTTGTTTATCTCGTCTTCCTCGGAGTCCCACTGGTAGATGACGTCCGCGCCGAGGGTTGTCTCTCCCGAGCCTCGCTTGTAACCTGACTTGGCGATCTCCGCCACCTCGAGCACCCTTCTAAAGTTCCTTCGGCGGTCCCGGAACATCACGACGTTGACATCGACGGACTCCACCATCTGTTCCGCCACGTCGATAGGCGGGTTGAGCATACGCTGCACCGTCTGTTCGGCTGTATCGGCGTGGAGCGTGGAGTACACGGAGTGACCTGTGTGCATGGCCTCGAAAAGTACCTCGGCCTGTCTTTTGCGGCGGATCTCACCGACCAGGATGCGGTCTGGACGCATACGCAGCGAGTTAACCAGGAGGTCACGCATCGATACCTCTCCCTTCCCCTCGGGGTTGGGCTCCCTCGTGGTCAGCGGCACCCAGTGCAGGAACTCAGGCAACTGTACTTCACGGGTGTCCTCGATGGAGATGATGCGCTGGTTCGGCGGCAGGAAGGGCATCAGAACGTTGAGAAGCGATGTCTTGCCCGCACCAGTACCTCCAGACACTATGATACTCAGTTCGTACTGCATGCACAGCCAGAGGAACGCGGCGACCTCCTTGTTGATGGTCCCGTTCTCTATGAAGTCCGTGATGGTCCACGGGTCCCTGGCAAACTTCCGTATCGTTATGGTGTTGCCCTGAGTCGATATCGGCTGCAGAGTGGCGTTGGTACGGTCCCCGGTCGGGAGATGGGCGTCCAGAAGCGGGTCAAGCGAGGATATGTTTTTACCGACCCGGCGGGCGATCTCCGAGGAGTAGTTGTATATCTGTTCCTCGTCCTGGAAACGGATATTGGTCTTGAGCCAGCCCAGTTCCTGGTGGTAGACCCAGGCTGGTTCGTGCTGACCGTTTACAACTATCTCCTCGAGCTGGGGGTCGTCCAGCATTATCTCCAGGTCTCCAAGCCCCACCATGTCGTGTATCATGTTACCGATGAGTATCTCTCTGGCGTCCTCGTCGAGTTCGGGCAGCTGCTCGTCTATCTCTTTCCGGACCTGGTCGGAGAACTTCTCCTTCACCTTTCCCAGCTGGTCGGACTCCGTGAACTCCTCCCGGGTAAGCTCCACGTCCTGGATAACTGTCTGCTTCAGTTCGTCGATGAAGGCGCCCGTACCTATCTTCACCTCGGGCCTGTCAACTATGTACCTCAGGACGTACTCGTCCCTCTGTTCACCGATAGATATCTGGGCCGGCACCCCGTCAGCGTTGACCTCGTACTCTCTCTTTATCTCGGAGAGCACTTCCCGGCCCTCTTTGTTCTGCGTCAGGGATTCCATCGGATCCATATCTTCTTCAGGCATTATCTCTCAACGCCTCCAGGGTCTTGATCATCGTCTCACGGTTCTGGTTTTGTTTCTCCTCTTCTATAAGAGCATCGAAATCGGGGTCCTCCATCTCGCCTATCTTCCGCCGGGCCTCGCTGACACTCAGCTCCGAGAGATCGAAGTCGGAGGATCCCTCTTCCCCGCCAGAGGACTCTGAACCAGAAGAGTTCGATTCCCCGTCTCCGGCCGCATCTCCTTCATTCTCCTCTGTTTCGTCGTCTTTTTCTTCGTTTTCGCTGTCCTCGCCAGGTGTCACAACATGGCCCACGGACTCTTCCTCATCTGAATCCTCTTCATCTTCTTCGGCATCTCCGTCATCCTCTTCTT
>JBDGSE010000033.1:0-3405 GCA_042217695.1 Candidatus Nanohaloarchaea archaeon
TTCAGAAGCCACGGGAGACACCGGTAGGTCGAGGGTTCAAATCCCTCCGGGCTCGAAACTTCTAGAAGTTTCATCACTAGGAGGCATGCTCTTGCATGCCTCTCAGACCTTCAGATCTCCGAATTGCATCGTTCGAAAACGCGGAGCGTTTTCTGGATCGCAGAAGAATTCACTTCTTCGAGTCTGGCAATTCGTTCAGTAATCCCTCCGGGCTCGACCTGCTGTCGGATGGATCAACATAAGGCAGCCGAACTGAATGCCTTTCAGAACCTGTCTCCGTCTATTCTAGAGTAAAAATAAGAAAGGGTCAGCGGGCGTGGGACTCGCCGTGAGGCATCGTCTCGATAGCCTGGTTCACTTCTTCGGGCAGCTCCACGTCTTCCGCGCTGAAATCATAGTCTCCATCTCCGTCCAGAGGATAGTCCCCGTCTACTTCATCCCCGTCGTAGGGTCGGACTACCTCTCCCTCGATGTATTCTCCGTCTTCGGTTAGATCTGCCATGTTGTCGCCTCCCGTACATTATCTGCAGTGATTTTTAAGTAACTGGTCAAGGATGCTTGAGCTAACGGTTTTTTACTTAACGCTGGAGCCCGAGGATTAAGCTATGAGGACTGAAACGGCCCAGGATGCCGATGTCGTGTTACAGAAGCTGCCTTCCGATATGGGCATCCACAGGAACCCGAGGAAGGGCACTCTGAACGCGCCTGACGCGGTACTTGAGGGCATGAGTTTTGACGCCCGGCTGATGGTTGACGAGGTGTTCCCCGACGAGTTCAACCTGGAGGAGACACACCGCCGGATAGAGAACAACACACGAGAGCTCTTCAACTACGGGAAACCGCTGCTCTCGATAGGAGGCGATCACTCCGTAAGTTACCCGGTTCTTAAGGTGTTGAAGGAACAGAACCCTGGGCTGGAGCTGGTCTGGCTGGACGCCCACCTCGACCTGAAAGAGCCTGTCGACGGCCATGTCTCGCACGATGTAGTGGTCCGGGAACTTCTGGAACACGGCTTTTCACCCGAGGAGATATGGTTCGTCGGTGTTACCCGGGTGGACGAGGACGAGGAAGGACTTCTGGACAAGAAACAGTTCCACTGTTACGGTCCGGCAGAGATCGATGACTTCCTCGAAGAGTTCGAACCTGGCAGCGCATACCTTTCCATCGACATCGATGCTCTTTCGCCCGAGTACGCGCCAGGTACCGGTTACCCGGATGGAGAGCTCTCTCTCGAGGACATGGAAGGCGTCATAGAACTGGTCGACCCCGTGCACGCCGACCTGGTCGAGGTCGCACCACCTCTTGACAAGGGAGGTAGGACCCTGGATTCTGCCCGCTCTCTCCTGAAAGCGCTTTCCCGGGCGCTGGACAGGTAACAGTATTAAAAATAAAGCCGTAAACCTGTCTGTATGACGGATATAAAACAGCTGCTGGCCTCGGAGCTCTCCAAACTGCTGGAATTTGAGGTAGAGACGACCGACATCGAGAGGCCGGACGACGAGCACGGAGACTTCGCATACCCTGTGATGAAGGCCGCCGCCCGGCGAGAAGAGAACCCTCGAGAGCTTGCGGAGAAGGCCGCAGAGGAGCTCGAGCTCGGTATAGTGGAGAAAGTGGAGGTCGCGGGTCCCGGCTACATGAACTTCCATCTTGACCGGGCAGAGTATGCGTCCCTGGTGGAGGAGACGCTTTCCGGCGAGGATATGGGTGTCGAGCAGCGCGAAGGAAAGGTCCTCGTGGAGTTCTCGTCGCCGAACGTCGCGAAGCCGATGCATATAGGTCACTTCAGGAACAACGCGCTGGGAGACTCGCTGCAGCGGATACTGGATTTCGTGGGTTACGACGTCACCTCGGAGAACTATATCGGCGACTGGGGCACCCAGTACGGCAAGCTGATATACGCCTTCAAGGAGTACGGTTCCCGTGAAAAATTCGAGGAAGAGCCGATGGAGCACATGTTCGAGCTCTACGTCAGGTTCCACGAGGAGGCCGGAGAAGGAGAAGAACTCGAGGAGAAAGGCCGTGAATGGGCCGCGAAGATAGAGGAAGGTGACGAAGAGGCTGTGGATCTCTGGGAGGAGTTCAGGGAGGCCTCAATAGAGTACCACAGGAAAGACTACGAACGGATGGGTATAGAGTTCGACCGCTGGACCGGAGAATCCAAGGTCGTTGAAGGCGCCCGCGAGATGGTGGAGAAATGGCTTGAAGAGGACAAACTGGAGCGCGACGACGACGGCTCGGTTTTCATCGAGTTCGACGACCTTCCCGGCACGGTTTTACTGAAAGCTGACGGTTCCACGCTCTACATAACCCGGGATCTCTACAACCTCGACAAGAGGAACCGGGAAGGCTTCGACTATAACATGTACGTGGTGGGCTCGGAGCAGGAACTCCACTTCCAGCAGGTGTTTGCCGCAGCGGAAAAGATGGGTCTCGACCCTGAGGGCTCTGAACACATCTCATACGGTTTACTGTCGTTGCCGGAGGGCTCGATGAGTTCCCGCCGCGGCCGGATAATCAGGCTGGAACACGCGCTGGATGAAGCCGTGGAGAGGGCGGAGGAAAAGGCCGGTCAGAAGATGGAGAGAGAGGTGGAGAACGCCGAGTCAATCGGCATCGGGGCGGTAAAGTACGCAAACCTCTCCGTCTCCCGTAAAAAAGACATCGAGTTCGACTGGGATACCGCTCTCTCTTTCGAGGGCGACTCCGGTCCATACCTGCAGTACTCGAACGTCCGGGCAAAGAGCATACTGGATAAAGCGGAAGAGGACGGAGAGCTTGCAGGAGAACCGCTGGACGGAGAATACCGGTTGCTGAAGAAGCTGGCCGAATTCCCTGCCAGGGTGGACTCCGCGGCCGCCCAGCGGGAACCCGCCAAGATTGCCAACTACCTGTCCCACCTGTGCGAGGAGTTCAACAGTTTCTACCACTCCTCTCCCGTCCTGGATGCGGAAACCCGGGAGGACAGGCTTCGAAGGCTTGCCCTGGTCGAGATGTTTGTGGATGTCACCGACAGAGGACTGGAACTCCTGGGGATAGAATCGCTGGAAAAGATGTAGAGGGTGTGCTTCAAAAGTTTGCGTCCCAAACATTGCAGTATGGGAGAGGAGGACAACTACTGGATCATCGAGATCTACAACGACGAGACGGCCAACGTTTCTATCACCTCCGAGGAAGAGGTAGACGCCCTGAAGAACATGGGGGAGATAGAGGACTGGATGGTCGAACCCACTTCCGAGGCGACCGAGGAAGAGATGATCGAACGCGCCGAAGACAGGGGCTACGAACACGACCCGTGGTAGGGCTGTTCATCGACGTTAAACACTCATTCTTTTGAACTATATGGAGCTATTTCCCGAAAGGCGTTCGGTTTGAATGCCTTCTTGCGTGTCTTGAAGACCTTTA
>JBDGSE010000034.1:0-12841 GCA_042217695.1 Candidatus Nanohaloarchaea archaeon
CCGTCCGTACCGCCCCGGGGTACGATGATAGTCCACTACACTACCCCGCCAAACGGAGATCCGTTTGAGCGATCAAGCCGCGCAAGGCGGCTTCCGGGCCGAGAAAACCTCCCGGTTTTCGACCCCGTCAACTCGTTACGCTGAGTTGACACGCAAGAAGGCATTCAAACAGAATGCCTTTCGGAACCTGGGGGACTGTAGATGTTTTGACCGGAAAGATTCTTTAGTGTTTGTCGCGGGCAAGTTTTACTTTTCGGTCTCTACAACTGAAAAACGTGAGAATCCTTTACATCTGCACCGGCAACAGTTTCCGTTCTCCCGTGGCAGAGGCGCTGACAAGGAAGTTCCGGCCAGGACTGGAGGTGGAGTCCGCCGGTACTGATGCCGCGGAGGGTGTCGCGGAGAACGCGGAGGAACTACTTGAAAGAGATAACGCGAGAAGGTTTGTTAAACCGGAGCCGGACCAGCTGTCTGAAAGGGCGGTGGAGGAGGCCGACGTTGTAGTATGCATGACTGACCGCCACTACACCTACCTGCGGGAGAACTTTTCTGTCGATGTTGAGACCAGGATCTGGCGTATCGAGGACCCGATAGACCCCGGTGTTGAACCAGAGGAGGCCTATCGAAGGATAAAGTCAAAGGTAAAGATGCTGTAAAGTTTTCAGTTTAACTGTTCAAAGAGACATTATGCTGGAAGAGTCCGATCTTGAGGAGCTCAGGTCGCGCCTGAAAAACGAGTTCTCCGGTTACCGGGAGCTGGCGGGAGGTAAAAACTACAGGTACCACCACCTTGTCGCGGTCCACCGCTACGTGAAAGCGCTCATGGAAAAAGAAGAGCTTGAGCGGGAAGAGTTTGACGAACGCGTGGTCGAGGTGGCAGCGCTTTTCCACGACATCGGAAGAAAAGAGGATATCGAGGACGGCTACATGGACCCGTTTGAAGGCCATGAAGGCCATGCCGGGACAGGTGAGGAACTGGTAGCGGAGTACGTTGAGGACTTTCTAACCGCGGAACAGCTTGAGAAAGTGGAGAGGGTCATCGGCAACCATCATTCGGCCCCGGAGACCGTCGAGGGAAAGATACTGCAGGACGCGGACCGTCTCGGGAAGTTCGGAACCTGGGATATCTGGCGTATGATACATTACGGTTCGGAGAAGGAACGGGAGATGCCGGAGATGTTCGAGTACTTCTGGGACACCGCGATGCAGCGCTACCACGACGAGCTCCCTGAATTCCACTTCGAGGTCTCGAGGAGAGTGGCGAAAGAGAGGATGATACGTTACCAGGATACCATGAAACGGATAGAGGAGGAGTACTTCGGCGACGACATCTAGATCCGGGACTTACCCGGAGGCAACGCCCTTATGATATAGTCAAGGTCCAGGTCGTATCCCTGTTCCGAGAGCTTTTCCCGTATCTTCTTCGCCACTTCCGACTTTTTGTCTCGGCCCTGCTTTACCTCTACGGAGGCAGGACAGTTCTCCTCTACCGCGGAAGGAGGACCGGCCATAGGGACATACGTGGATTCCAGTTCGTAGGGCCCGATGGCGGCCTCCGCGGAGACGTTTCTTATGTATTCTCTTTCTCCCCTTATCACGAAGGCTCCTTTACCCACGAATTCTCCGGATTCGGGGTTCTTGGTGACCTGTTCCGGGTCGACGTAGTATGTCGAGGCGGAGGCTATCCCGCGTTTCCAGACGCTGGAGAACGTTACTGCAAATTTTGCGGCCTCTTCAAGTGTTGATTCGGGGGCGTCCTGACCCTCCTTTATGACCACGGAGGGGGCCGCGTCGAAATCCGCGTGGAGATACAGGTCTCCGGAGTTCATGTGCTTCTTCACGAGCATCTCGTTGGTCTGTGAGTCCCTCCCTGCTAACACGAGAAAACCATCCGAGGAATAGAACCAGCGGTATTTCTCAAACCATTTCTTGTCGCGTTTCCTGGACTTGTCCTCCATCGCCTCAGTGTCGATCTCCTCGGGTTCAAGTTCTTCGAGTTTTTCTCTGGTCCGGCCCATCGCCTCTCTAACGCTCTCCATCTTGGACTCGGACTGTTTTGCCTTGTCGTAGTACCGGGAGGCGATGGCTTCCAGGTCGTCTTCCAGGGTCAGCTTGATGTTCTTGTCCTCGACCGGAACGGAGGCGAATTCTTCGCGCTCGTTCACACTGTTGACAGGAGAATCGCTCTCCTCTATCTTCTCTGCCACTTGTTTCCAGCCGTGTTCCTCCACGGCCTCTTTCAGGTCGTCCTGTATGGCCTTTAAACGGCTGTAATCTCTGTATATCAGTTCCGCCTTCTCGCGGTTCTCGTCGGAGGACTTCTTCAGGCCTTCAAGCTTTCTTTCCTGCTGCTCCAGCTGTCTCTCCAGCCCCTGTTTTTTCTCCTGGTAGGCCTCCTCCCTTTTCTCCTCTCTTTTCCGGGATTTTTTCCTGTAGTAGTACTCGTCCAGTGCCTCGGAAAAGGTCTCGAAATCCTCTCTGTCGTGACCGGAATAGGTCTCCAGTGGGAAGGGAGCAGCCATGACAGGTTCCTGGTCGAGGTAGAGTACTGGTTCTGGTTCCTCTGCGGCATGGAACAGTTCCCTGACCGCCTCCCTGACCCTGTCCTTTTCCTCCGCGGAAAGCTCCTCTGTACTCGACTCTTTATCCACGTCGGCCCGGGCACATACCTCTTCTGCATAGGTTCCCCCCAGGCTTGCATCGGCCGCCAGTTTTCTCACCAGTTCGCCTTCATCCAGGAGTTCGAAGATATCGGCCTCCCGGGGGTCTTCCGCCGGTTCCGGGTACTCGTAGTCCTCTCCCACTCTTATGGTGCGGTCCGCCCATTCCTCTTCGCGCAGCGCACCGATGATTCTGTCGTCGTCGAGGAGAACAAAATTGCCCTTACCGAATATCTCTGCTATGAGGGTTTTATCTCCGGACTCGATGACGAGTATCCGGTCGAAGCCTCTCTGTTCTATGCTGTCGACCTTTCCCAGGTGTTTCCGGAGTTCCATGCAGAAACCCGGGGGTCTCTCCGGGTTGTCGCGCTTGTACTTTGATATAAAGGCACGATCAGTCCCAAGGATAAGTCTCTTCTTTTCGTCGCCTGGAACGTATATCTCCAGCGTGAGTTCCTCGCCTCTCTGGTATACTTTCTGGACGAAGCCTTCCTCTAGTTCGGAGAACTCCTCCATCAGTGTCGATAGCTCCAGGCTGGTCAGTTCCATGGAAGGTTCTTGTACGGTGAATTACAAAAAAGGAGTCATTCAAACATGTCGACGCCTTCCTGCTCTGCGTCACGTCCGGCCTGTTCGTTCTCGAACTGGCGCTTGAACTCGTCCACGGATTCCAGGTCGAAGTAGTCCAGGAAATGGTCCGTCACGTCCAGTATCGCGGTTCTGCCGTCCTTCTCCTTGGAGAGGAATCCACGGTTCACCAGTTCTTTCACGTGTTGATAGGCGCGGTTGCCCCGGATCTCGACTATGTCGGCCTGTTCCACCGGCGCGTTGTAGGCGATGAGTGAAAGCGTGCGTAACTGGCCCTCGTTCAGGTCCTGGTGGGGGGCCAGGTGGGAGACGTGTTCCAGGTGAGGTTTCTTCACCTTCAGTTCGTAACCTTCTCCGGTCTCTATGAGTTCGAGTCCTCGGTGTTCTTCCTCCAGCATCTCCTGGAACTCCTCTATAAGCATGTCGACGTAGCCCATGCTTCCAAGGTTCAGGATATCGGCGATTTCTTCCCTGTCGACCGGGTCCTCTGCCAGGTAGAGCGCGGCTTCGAGTCGCGCTTTTTTTCCTTCCACCGGGCTATCGCCTCACCGGGTTGCGTTCCAGATCTGTCTGGAAGCCGGTCTTGGGGTTTGGAAAGGTATTCATCAGTTGGGTACCTCCTCGTCCTCTGGTTTGACCTTCAGCTGGCCGAGGAACTCTTCCTGTATCAGCTGGACTTTTTCATCGTTTTCAAGGTGTAGTATGTGTTTGAATTTCTCGAGTTTCTCCTCGTTGTCCCCGGTCTCTATCAGGTGATCGAAGTCGACTTTTTCACGGGTCTCCGATGATACAAGGTTCTTGATCCGTCCGAACAGGGAGTTCAGCTTCTCGGTCAGGTCTTTCTCATCCATCTCGAAGTGCTGGTCTATCTCCTCACGCATCTCCTGCCTTTCTTCACGGCGTTCCTTGACTTCCATAGCGGATTCCAGGGAGTCTTTAAGCTCGTCCAGACTTACCCTGCGTTTAGGCCGCGGCTTTACAGGCATATCGAGTTCGGGACCCATATCCAGGTCTGGGTCTCTCTCGTAGCCTCCGGCTTCCTCTTCTATCGGTTCCTCGAAATCCATCGGGTTCTCTTCTTCCTCGGTTTCCTCCTCGAGGTAGAGTGCGCGGGCCTTCATGTTGAGCAACGCCGCGGCGATGCGGATGGCTCTCGCCGGAACCGATAGATCGTACTCCTGCATCTCGCTCAGGTATTCTCTGTAGCGGTCTGTGAGAACTATTATGTCTATACTTTCGGGGTCCATGTCAGCGGTGAGTATGTCTATGGTCTCCTCCCAGGGTTGCTCCGCCAGCATCTTCACGTCGTACTCTTCCATAGTCGGCCCTCATAATCCCAACCCCCCGTAAAACCGATTTGTGCGTCACACTATTTAATTATAGGGTGCGGCCCGGCTTTATTAACGGGTAGGAACTATTTTTTTATGATGGCGGAAGCCGAGGAGAAGATACAGGAGGTCGCAGAGAAGAACGAGGGAGATCCCAGCCGCCTTGAGACCTCACTTGCCCTGAAAGCCGACAGACTGATGGATATACTCCAGCTGTTCGTTGTATATCTCCTTGTGGTGCTGTTCGGCATAGGAGTCTACGATCTGGGTGTCAAACTCTTTAGTTTCGTTGTCACAGGTAAGATAGTGAATCCTGCGAACGTTGTGGCGATTCTTGACACCGCATTACTCCTTTTCCTGGTTGTGGAGGTATTCAGGACGTCCGTGGCGCATCTGGAGGATAAGAAGGTGCTGCCGCTGGTGATCGATGTGGCCATAATAGGCGTGGTGCGGAGCCTGATAACCTTCCGCGTGGGAGAGTATTCGCAGCCCGTTGACGCGTTACTGGCCTCGTCCTCCTATGCATTGACGCTCGTGGTCCTTATTGGAGGGTACTACATTGTACACCGCCAGGAGAGAAAGCCCCTGGACAACCATCCGCCGGAAGAAAGATGACTGACGAGAGAGTACGTGAACTGGCCCGGAAGGCAGACCAGTTGAGAGAGTACATTGAACTTGTACTGTCGTTCCTGATTCTTTTGACATTCGTCACGGCGGTTTACTCGCTTGCCTACAACCTGAGACTGTTTATCGGGGGAGAACGCAGTGTTGCAGCGGTTATATCTTTCCTCAGTACTGTGCTTCTGCTAGGTATCCTGTCGGACGTATACGGCCTGACCGTTGACGAGTTGCTTGATAGAAGGACTCTAAACGGTTTCATGTCGCTGCTGATAATCGCCACGTCTATCGGGGTACTTGAGGACTGGATAGGTTCTCTCGGAGCCCTTAATCCTGTACAGATGCTGGTTTACTCCTCGCTGTTCTCCGGCATGTTGCTGCTGGGTTTCGTGGGTTTCCACGTGACTCGTTAATTATCCAGCTCGATACTCCTCATCTTGGAGACTCCTTCACGCATCGATACGCCGTAGGCGCGTTCTGCGTGCCTTACCGTGATATCGTTGTGTGAGATCACGATGAACTGGTTCTCCTCGGCGTAGTCCTTCAAAAGCTCGGAGAGTTTCTTCGAGTTTGTCTCGTCCAGTGCGGCGTCTATCTCGTCCATTATGTAGAAAGGAGATTCCTCGTACTCCAGTATCGCGAAGACGAACGCGATGGCGGTCATAGTCTTCTCTCCACCGCTCAACGCATCGATTATATGTGGGTCCTTCCCTGGCGGCGCGGCCCTGATCTTCAGTCCTTTCTCGATATCGTCGTCTTCTAGGACCAGCTCACCTTCTCCACCGTCGAACAGTTTCTCGAATATCCGGGAGAAGCTATCCTTTATCTCTTCCAGGGTATCCATGAACCTCTCGCGTTTCTCCTGTTCGATCTCCTCTATCCAGTCCTCTATCTCCAGTTTCTCCTGTCTTATCTCGGAGAGCTTTTCCTTGAACTCGTCGAACTCCTCCTTCTTCTCCTTGTACTCATCGATGGCACGCATGTTGACCGGCCCCATCGAGTTCTGCTTCTTCACGATCTTCCGCTTCTTCTTTTTCAGTTCTTCAGGGGAGGATTCCAGACCTGTCAGCTCGTCTTCGTCGTAATCGTAATCCTCCAGGTCGTCTTTCACGTTTTTCAGCTCGGATTTCAGATTGGCTTTCTTGCTGCCGACCTCGTCGACCTTGGTCTTCAGCTTCTGCATCTCCGAGTACTTCTCCTGTCTCTCATCCCGGAGATCCTGCAGATCTTCACGTATCTGTTTCTTCTCTTCCTTCAGTTCCTCGTCTGTCTCCATCTCCTCCTCTTTCCGTTCCTTCATCTTCTTCAGTTCGGCTATGTCCTTCTGGAGTTCCTCGATTTCCTGCTCGACCTCTTTCTTCTCCTCCTTCTTTTTCTGCGGGTCCAGGCTGGAACTCGAGGAAGAGGAAGAGTTGCGCGACTTTTTCTTCTTGCCGCCGGACATAGCTCCGCCCCGGGACATAACGTCTCCGTCAAGCGTTACCACCCGGACGCCGTCGATGTCCTTCACAGAGTCCAGGTCCTCCGCCACCAGCGTGTCGGAGAAGACGTAGTTCACCGCGATGTCGTACTTCGGGTCGTTGTCCACCAGTTCCGCGGCGTAGTCGATAACCCCTTTACGTTTCTTTGCCATCTTTGACTTGGCGGACCGTGACCTGTCCTTTATCTTGTCCAGCGGCAGGAAACGGGCTCTCCCTATGTTCTCCCTCTTCAGGTAGTTTATCGCCTCGATAGAGGTATCCTTGTCTTCTACAACGACGTCGTTCATGTGGCCGCCCGCCGCGGTCTCTATCGCGACCTGAAACCGGCTTTCGTGCGAGATCAGGTCCTGGAAGACCCCGTTTATACTGTCGTTTTCAAGCGACAGCACCGCGTCGACAGCCTTTGAACCTGTGCTCCTGCGCTCCTGCATCTTCTCGAGTTCCTCTATGGTTTCCTCCAGGTCCTCCAGCTTGTCGCGTTTGTTCTCTATCTTGCCTTCCTTCTTCTCTATACGGTTCTCGAGGTGTTCGATGTCGTTGTTGCCGCCCTGTTTCTCCTCGATCTCTTCTATACGGTCCTGTTTCTCGTCTATCTCCTGGTCTATCTCTTCCAGCTCTTTTTCATACTCCTCGATCCTCTCCTTGTTTTCCGAGACGTCCGTGTTGATGTTCGCAAGCCGGTTGCTCAGGGCACGTTTCCGGACCTCAAGGATCGATGCCTGCAGTTTCTCCTTTCTCTCCTCCAGTTCCCGGTATTTTAACGCGAGCTCCTTGTCCTCCTTCAGTTTCTCCAGGTACTGCTTCTTTTCATCGAGAAGTATCTCCTGTTCCTGGAGTTTCTGTTCTACCTCCTCCAGTTCTTCCTCTGCTTCTTCCTTCTTCTCGTCGAACTCTGCGACCCCGGAGAGCTCGTCTATAACCTTTCTCCTCTCCACGTCGCTCTGCTCCACTATCTCTGTTACACGACCCTGTCTCACGAAGTGGTATCCCTCCGGGTCGATGTTGGCCTTCCGGCAGATCTCGTCGATCTTCTTGCGTTTACAGTTCGAGCCCTGGAACTTGTAGATCGAGGAACCCGCCCGTGTTATCTTCCTGGCGACTGTTATCTCGTCCGCTTCTTCCTCATCTTCCAGGAACTCGTCAAATATCCCGGAGGTGTTGTCCAGATAGACCGTTACCTTTGCGTAGTCGGCGGGCTTCCTGTTCTCCCCGCCGTTGAATATCAGTTGTTCAAGTCTCTCCGCCCTGAGTTTTGAGGACCTCCTCCCGAAGACAAAGCTTACTCCGTCAAGGATGTTCGACTTGCCGTTCCCGTTCTCGCCGACTATCGCGGTGAGACCCTTGTAAAACGGTATAGAAGTCTTTCTCTGGAACGATTTGAAACCCTTGAAGGTGACCTTGTTTATCTTGGTCTCTGAGGGTTGCGCTTCCTGTTTCTGTTCAGTCTCCAACATCTAGCATACATTTATCTGGCAGGATTAAAAATCACTTGGAAACGGGAAAGAAAAAGAGGGTGTTAAGGCGTCAACCTGTCCGGAGTCCGTGGGAACAGGATGGCCTCTTTGATGTTGTCCAGGTCTGCTATCTGCTTCACCAGCCGGTCGATTCCCAGACCGTACCCGCCGTGGGGAGGCATGCCGAACTTGAAAGCCTCCAGGTAGAACTCGAAGTTCTCCGGGTCGGCGCCCTGTTCCTTCAGCTTCCTCATCAACGTCTCGAAGTCGTGCTCTCTCTGACCTCCAGAGGCGAGTTCCAGACCCTTGTAGATCAGATCGTAGCGCCTGGACTGCACGTCGTCCCCGGGTTCCGCACCCTTGTAGTAGAACTTCTCGTTGGGGTACCCGACGACGAAGAACGCAGGGTGTCCCTCTTCCTCGAAGTACTCCCCCAGGAGTCTCTCGCCCTTGGTGTCGAGGTCGTCGTCCTCCTCGGGGACATGGTCGAACTCCTGTTTCAGAAGTTCTCTTGCCCGTTCAAAACTTATACGCGGGAAGTCCTCCTCAGGTACTTCCAGGTCGACGTCCATTACATCAAGTTCTTCCGCGGCACGCTCCTGGAGCTTTTCCAGTGTGTACCGCAGGGATTCCTCCTGGACATCCATCACGTCGTTGTGGTCGTCGATGAATGCGAGTTCTACGTCGAACATGGAGATCTCGGAGACGTGCCGAGAGGTGGCGAACTCCTCCGCCCGGAACGCGGTACCTGTCTCATAGACCTTGTCGAATCCGGCGGCCATCAGCATCTGCTTGTACAGCTGTGGGGACTGTGAAAGGAAAGCTTCCTCGCCGTAGTAAACCACCGGGAACAGTTCAGCGCCTCCCTCGGCGCCGCCTTTCGAGATCAGCGGGGTCTGTATCCGGATGAATTCCTCCTGGTCGAACCATTCCTCCATCGCCTCCACGATGTGTGACTTCATTGAGAAAATGGCGTGGATTTCAGGCTTCCTCAGGTCCATGAACCGGTTGTCCAGCCGGGTGGAAAGGTCGGAGTCGATATCCTTTGATACGTCCATGGGCAGAGGAGACTCAGCCTCGCTTACAATCTCCAGTTTTTCCGGCATTATTTCGCGGTCTCCAGGTGCCTGATCGGTCTTCTTTACTTTTCCCTTGACATACACGACGTCCTCCTTCCCGATGTCCTGTGCATTATTGAAGAGATCCTCGTTCTCGTCCTCCTTGAATGTTACTTGGATTTGGCCTTTTCTGTCGCGAAGGATGACAAAGGTGAGCCCGCCGAGGTCCCGTATCTCGTGGACCCATCCCGCCACGGAGACATCTTCGCCGTCCATGTCGGGAGTGATTCTGTGCGTGTATGTTCTGTCCATCATTTTGACCAACAGAATACGTTACAGGCTCTATTTTTTTATGAGCTTCTACAGAGTCGAGAAAACTATCGCCGCGGCTAACACCGGAACCAGGAATCCGAGCGCCACCTGGACTGGGGTGTGGTGGTCCAGTTTTATCCGCGACCATCCAACCGCCGCTGCAGCTATACCTGTCGCGAGCCCGGCCACAGGTTCAACACTGTAAATCATCGATGTGGCCCCGGCTATAACGCCGGCGTGGAGACTTATCTTCGTCCTGAGGTTTACAACCGCTCCTGCCAGACCTGCGATAATCCCTGTTTCCATACTCTCCAGAAGTATGGCGGGGCCTCCCAGATGCTCGAGCAGAACTATAGCCCCGGCCATACATAGCAGCCCGAAGAGGTAGAGCCGGTTCCGTGGCGCCCGCTCATCCGTGTCGAGCCCTCGATAACGCTCCAGGTAACTGACTGTCAAAAGCAAGGGGAGCACTACCGCTGCGGCTGTAACCGAGACCCATTTCAACGCCGCAGGGAACGGGTGCCCCGAGAGCGCAAGTATGATAAGGCCTGCAGGCACCGGGACAGCGAGAGGATGCAGAACAGTAGAGAAAAACGCCGCCACTCTATCCCGATTCATAAACCCTGTTTTGTCCACGGGTTTTAATTCTTGAGGGGCAGCCATTTAACTCTCCGGAGTTCCAGAGAAATTAGACTGTTTTACGGTGATGATGAGGACAGACATCGTCTGACTGGGAAACCAGGGTGATGACAGGTGAACACCTCTGAACCCTGTTTTTCGGTTCCGGTTATTTTTAATAAGCGGGAGACCGATTCTTAGTTATGGCCACGGAAGAGGATCAACTTTACGTCAAGCTGGAAGGATACGAACACCTGCTGGACAATCTGGACAGGATAGAGATGATAATGGAGAGCATAGAGGAATCGCTGGAAGTGCTCGACGACATAAGGGAACTGAAGACAGACACGCTGGAGACCATTTACGACAACGTCGACCAGCTCAACCAGAAACTTGACGAAGTCGGTGGAGGGATGCCGCAACTTGAAGAAGGCGACCGCCAGCTATCTGTTTCAGAACCGGAAGATGTTGAGATAGATGACTCGGTGCAGGAGCTACGGTCGGAACTGGACTCTCTCAGAGACGAGCTTTCGAACGTCTAGAGTTCCTCTCTGTCCAGCGAAACCCGCCGGATATCCCGTCCAAGCAGAGTTTTCCGGTCATTCTCTCTGGCTTTCTCGGCTGCCTCATCGAGTATCGATGCACCCTTCTCCTCCAGCACGTTTTCCAGTACATCCTCCACGTCCTCATCGGTTTCCAGGTCCTTTACTTCCGCGGCATCCATCAGATCATGTAAGGAGAACTCCATCGCAGGCAAAAAATCGAGGCCCAGTTTAATAGTTCTTTCCGACGCAGGTATTAACTATCGCGGCCAGGAGGGGATGCAGGAAAGCCTCTCGGGCCATCGCGGAACAGATGCCGGGGATCGAAACTCTTGCGAGTTTCTCGATCCCGCCGCTAGACAGACACCAGGGTAGCCAAGTTAACTCTTGCCAACCACGCAAATCGCAGATGTGCTGGAGCTGAAGACCTTAAAGGTCTTCAACCTCGTTAATCCAGTAGGCAAGTATGCCGGGGTAGCCAAGTGGCCAAAGGCGACGGACTCAAGACACCGCTTCCTTGAAGGGGGCGGTCAGAGAAGCAAGCAATCGCGAGCTTGGATACGCATCTTCCTCTGTGAAGATGCTTGACTGGCTTTCCCGTGGAAAGCTGAGATATCCGTTCCCGCAGGGGTTCGCCGGTTCAAATCCGGTCCCCGGCATTTAACCGGCAACCGAAAATCTCCGATTTTCTAGAGCGGGCTTCTCGCCGAGAAGCCATGGTTCAAATCTCCGCCCCGGCACCTTTTTCCTGCGCGAGATTTGTTGTCAGAAGTTCCCTTTCCTGTGAGCTCCGGGCCCGATCCGGAATTGCCCAGGTTTTCTCTGTTCAATGGGCAGAGTGTGGAGGATTCCACGGTTTCCTGCTAACTTTTAAATTCAGATGTTTCTAAGGGGTACCTATGGCATCTAAAAAGTCAAGATTTGGTGAAGCTCTCGGTAATTACAGTCTGGCGGCTATTGCTGGAGGTCTGCTTCTTGCAGTATCTAATGTGTTGCTGGTCTTTGTATTGCCTGGCGTTGCTGCATTAATGACCTCTCTTGGAGGTAAAGCACTTGCATTGATTGGAGCTCTGGCCTTAGTCCTGGTCTATCTTCTGAAAAACGTGGTCAGGGACGCTCATGACCTAGAGACCGGCCTTGAAATATTTGCGGCAATCCTGCCCTTTGTAATAAGTCCGGTGCTGGGGGTTGTAATCGGTCTATACCTAGAGAAATTCGGTTGACCCAGTTATCTGTTCAGAAACGGATGCTTCTCCTGCGATCCGCCTGTGAGGGCTGTGGGCTCACGATTTCGTAGTCCTGGTCGCGGACTTCTGCGAACTTGCCGCACTGCGGACACCGGATGTACCCGGAGTGTTCCCCCTGTATCTCCTCTTCGTATCCGCAGCCGCATACCGCCTTCGAGTTCATTCCCTGGATGTCGAGATCCAGGTGTTCGAGAATCGTGCCGCGGGTAAAATGGCTGAAGAGCTGCTCGAACTTCTCCGGCTCGCAGAGGTTCTCGTTAACCTTTATCTCTGCTGTACCGTTCGTAGAAAGGGCGGAGAGATCCGCCATCACGTTTATCAGGGTATTACCGAGCTTCTGCATAGTCGCTGTTTCCTCGCGGTCATTTTTCCCCTACCCCTGCAAAACTCCATAGCATTATTCCATTCAAGAAGCTTTATTTAAGTTTGTGGATGCCGCCGAGAAACACCGGGATTGTTCATCAGCCCGCTGTAAATCTTTTTGACAGGGTTAGAAATCTCTGGCAGCTACCGGAAAACTCCGAGCTACTTTGAAACGCTTTTGAATGCTCCAGAACTCTTCCCCGAGGTTATAAAGTTATTTCCGTCCTTTGATGTGCTTTTAGAGGTTTTTAATCAGGTTTCAGTCCAAAGAAAACGCTGCCCGGTGTTTTACAGCTCAAGAAGTCTTGAGTTCAACTCTTTGTCCAGAACCAAGGAACGAATTTCACGGCTATGCCGGGTCCTGCCCGGCGACCAGCGCAGCTGGTCATTGCGTACTATCAGCGTAACGATAGCGGGGCGTGGATTGTGAACGAAACGGCAGTCGATCCGTTTCAGCGATCTTTGAGGCACTTTTTGTAGAACTTATACTTTTTGTGCCGTTTGAACAAAAAGCACAGTTAGCGGGGCGTGGATTTGAACCACGGACCTCCGGGTTATGAGCCCGACGAGCA